>MKRS01000549.1 GCA_001897035.1 Bacteroidales bacterium 45-6 | reverse complement strand
TACCTCCACTTATTTCAAGAACGATTTCGATATTCTTGGCCTCTACACCAGTTATTCCGGTGGACATGCCAAGTGGGGCTGGACTGGTGGCATTCGCTATGAATACACTTGGTTAGACACGAAATTTAAAGATCCCGCCATGAACTTCAAATCCAATTATGTCGTTGGGGTGCCTTCCGCAATGCTCACTTACAAGATTTCGCCAATGGAAACCTTCAAGTTGGGCTACAACATGCGTATCCAGCGACCAAGCATCAGTTTCCTGAATCCTTACGTGGATCGCCGCGACCCCAACTACATCAGCTTTGGCAACCCGAAGCTTGACCCAGAGAAAAGCCACAACATCACTTTCGGGTACAGTAAATTCGCTCAGGCGTTCAACCTGAGCAGTGAACTCACTTATACTTTCGTGAACAATTCCATCCAACAATATTCATTAATTGAAACTGGCACCACCGTGCAGAAAATCACCTACGATAACATTGGGCACAACAAGCAGGTGAACCTGAACGTATTTGGCAGCTACCGTGGTCTTCCCTGGTTGAATCTCTATACCAATAGTAGCATCACTTACGTGAAGATGAAAAGCTCTGACTACGGTATTTCCAATTCCGGATTCACTGGGCGATTCTACCTTGGAGGAACCGTCACCATGCCGAAAGATATGCGAATCAGCACGGGAGGAGGAGGTAGTCTCCCTCAAGTGAATTTGCAAGGAAGCCAGTCTTCGTTCTTTTTCAGCTACGTGGCCCTTTCAAAAGACTTCTTCCAGAAAAGGTTGAGCGTGTCTGTCAGCGGGGTCTATCTTCCCAAGTCGCACATCATTATTGATACCAAGGGAACAGACTTCAAGACACACAAACCGACCTTCAACCAACGGACGGATGTCCATCTGACCAAAACCACCGAATTCCGTCTGAATATTTCCTATCGCATCGGAAGCATCACGGCAAAAGTGAAAAAGGCAAAGGCCACCATCACCAATGACGACCAAAAGGAGAAAGAAAACAATAGTGTCGGTCAATCTCCTGTTATGTAATTGTTTACTTCTTGTTTTGACGGCAATATAAAACCTGTTAATTGTAGTTCCGGAAACATCTGTGCAAGGTATGTGTTATTCATTCCCCACAGGTGTTTCTTTGTTTGATATCCTCCCTGAAGGAACATTTCCTACCTTTAAAGAAAAACAGTCGATAAAGATGTAAGAATATCTAAGCAATGTGAATTATTTACAGTCATATAAAAAATCGAAATGCTAAGACATAATGACACGACGTTTTTTTGTGAAAATTCAATCTATTTTTGCAATAACTTAGGTATTTATTTTGAAAAATTTTTTGAAAAAAATATATCTTTGCAATATCAATTCAATTTGCGGAAATAGCTCAGTTGGTAGAGCATTAGCTTCCCAAGCTGAGCGTCGCGGGTTCGAGTTCCGTTTTCCGCTCTTAAATATCACGTAGTTACAAAACAGGTAGCTGCCTGATTTTTTTGTCGTTTGAGGGTTTCAGGCCAGTTGATATAAACCTGAAATTAGAAGGGAAGGTTTCTATTCAGTTAGATGTCCCTTTCTATTTTTTGTAATATTATTAACCATGAACTTTGATGTACCAAAATAAGTACATATATTTGTGGAAAAATAGAAGTCATGAAAACAGCGAATTTCACCGATTTACGCAGTAACCTGAAAGGTTATATAGACTCTGTCATAGACGACAGCGAAACAGTCATTGTCAACCGTGGCAAGGGAACAGGTGTCGTACTCATGTCCCTTGAAGAATACAATTCTTTAAAGGAGACGGAATACATCATGTCATCGCCCCAAACCATGGAAGAGATACGCACGGGTGAAAAGGATCTGGAAGCAGGCAGGGGAATCGGAGTGGATATGGATAAATTATGAAGCTGATTTTTACCCCCGCAGCAATGGACCATTGGGAGTACTGGAAAAAACAGGATCCGAATATCGCCAAACGAATCAAGAAGCTGCTTGCCGATATTCTTCAACATCCATATTCGGGAATCGGCAAACCTGAACCCTTGAAATATGAACTCACAGGCAAATGGTCGAGGCGAATAAATTCGGAACACCGCATCATTTATTCGGTGCATGATAGCATGGTGGAAGTTTATATTTTTTCCATGCGCTACCATTATGTAAAAAGGTAAGCCGTACAAATTCAAATAATCAACGAAGGAGCATCCGGTGGAGGGTGTTCCTTTTGCAATTTTACAAACATGATACGAATCCAAGTAGAAGATATGAAAGCGCAGACTTATTCGACAATCCTTTCACTCCTCATTGGGACATTGGTTTGGCGCAGGGAATTATCTGTGTTTAGGTGCATTTGGCGGGATCAAATAGGAAAGTGAGCTGGTTTCATCAGTTTCAACTGATTGCCTATCACTTTCCGATGCAACACACTTACACAAATGACAGTCAGCGTTTTGACCTTTTAAACGGTACAACCTCGTTTTTTGCAACTACACGGAAAGTACTAGCAAATTGATGTTGTTGATTACAAGTGTTTTAGATATTCGCCTTGTACCGTATTTTTTCAGCTCCGTTGTTTGTACTTTTATCAGTTTCAAGATGCTGTTTATTAGCCTCTTGCATTACTAATGCTCCAACGGGTTTTTCTTAAATGCAAAGATACGAAAAATGGAGCAAATTTGACCCCGATTTCTTGAATTTTAGACTTACAACAACTCTTTTAAGGCTTGTTTTACTCTATTTGTATCATTGTCAGACAGTAATGGAATTAGTGAGTTAATCTCGTCAATCTCTTTGTTCCACCACTTAAATTTCAGCATCAGTTCAATTAGCTCGTCGTCAAAGCGTTTGCGAATAGGCTTCGCAGGGTTTCCGGCAACAATGGTGTAAGGATCAACACTCTTTGCAACAACACTGTTAGCTCCGATAATAGCACCGTCACCAATAATTACTCCCGGCATGATCGTTACGTTCTGCCCAATCCAAACGTCATTACCAACGATCGTATCGCCTTTGATTGGCATCTTTGAAAGGGGAGGAACCTCTTGTTCCCACCCTTCAAGGATATAAAACGGGAATGTAGAGATCGCATTCATCTGGTGATTTGCACCATTCATTATAAACTCTACCCCTTTCCCAATCTGACAGAATTTGCCGATGATTAGTTTGTCGCCACAGAAATCATAATGATGCGTGACATGACTTTCAAAATCCGTGTCGCTAAAATAGGTGAAGTCGCCTACGATAATGTTCGGCCGCT
The DNA here is from genome assembly GCA_001897035.1 of Bacteroidales bacterium 45-6. Classification (GTDB taxonomy): domain Bacteria; phylum Bacteroidota; class Bacteroidia; order Bacteroidales; family Dysgonomonadaceae; genus UBA1309. The sequence continues at coordinate 3,548 of MKRS01000549.1, read as the reverse complement.
TGATGATTGGTTTGACATAAGTAACCGTATCAAAGCCTTCGACCGGAAATACGACATTCGGATCGGGAGTTTTATTATTTCTCATAACTGAGTCTCATTTTTAGAATTAGGAACGGATTTCTAATAATCTATTACCCAAAAACCTCTTTTAGTTCACTAAGATAGTTCTCTTTAATCAAAACATATTCGCATCCATGCTTTTTACACACCTCTAGAGTCTTTCTGTTCTCATTTAACATCAACTCTTTGGAGTAACTGCTTTCCAGACGGTTCTCTATTGCATTGCGATGAGCAATAATGGCGTCGTAATGTTTATTCATATATTCTTCGCTAAACACTAGACACACATATTTAATTTGCACCAGATACTCCTCTGAAAAATCATTTTTATAATCAAACGGAATATAGCATCCTTCTACAATTAAATTTTGCTTGTTCTCTATAGCCGTTTTTATCATCTCACGAACGATAGGCCACAGGTACTCGGTTAGCTTATCGTCATCGTCCACCGTGAGAGAGGTATGTCCGCTACGGATAAGCCCCATTTTAAGATGATCTATTGAAAGATAATGGTATTTATATCTCTCTAGTAGCTGCTGTGCCAGATACGTTTTGCCTGTATGTGAAGCTCCTGTAATAATGAAGACCATAGTGTTTATTATATCAGTGATTATAATACTCTCCTTAGATAAACCATATCTTTAAGAAGTACGCCATCTTCTACCATCTGATGGTCGTAATTGTCGGTGAAGAAGTTTTCAATGCGATGCGAATATTCAAATCCGCAACTTTTGTAGAAATCCAATGCACTGGGCACATCGCCTGTACCCACTATCATTTGTGCATATCTCCCTGAATAATGCGTAGTTAAGTATTTTATAAGTTTTTTGCCGTATCCCTGTCGCTGTGATTCGGGAGCAACAGCAATATTTTTGAGTTCACAAACATCATCGCCTTCGTCCGTGACAACGCAAATAGCCTTTATTCCGTTATCGTCAAGTACAAATAGTTCTCCACGCTCCAGATAACGGTCGATCATAGACTCTTGCTCGTCGGCAAGTAACAGCAGGTCTAAATATTGTTTCTTATTCTCTGTTTGTTGAGTTATATTCATTTTTCAAAAGACTATAAACCTCAATATCAGCAAAAATACCGTCGGGGAATAACTCTCCTGCACGTTCGATGCCCTCGAACCTAAAACCAAGTCGCTTGGGTATATTACTACTCGGAGTATTGCCAACGGCACATTTTATCTGTACACGATTCAGCTCAAGCACCTCGAAAGCGTATTTGCACAAGCGTTCAACGGCACGGGTCATAATACCTTGCCCCTGATGCTCTTTTGAAAGCCAGTAACCGATTTCTGTTTTGCGGTTTGCTTTGTCAGTGAGTTTGAAGCCAATCAGTCCGACGAATTTATCGCCTTTGCGAATGGTGTACGTTTTATCATCGGCATCCACCGCAGAATCGACAAACGCCTGTGTAACCGCCACAGAAGTAGTGCCTGCCACAAATGGCAACCACCGCCCCAAATACGCTCGCTGAGCATCTATCGTATTGTACATATCGTTTGTATCATCAACCTGCAAAGGTCTGAGCGATATATCATCTATTATTTTCATGTGTAATTTCCGTTTTTATACCTTATCGGGTATAAGTAATGAAAACAAATAATGCTATGCAACTAAAAGAGCTATAATTATTATTGGAACTATTGTGTCAATCACTCGTTTCTGAGGCTGAATGTATGCTGCAATGAGTGTCGTGCGTAGTTTTGCTCGCACACCCTCATCTTTGAGTAGCTCAAAAAGTTCATTATCTATTTTAGCGTAGCGGAAATGTTTACGCATTGTTCCTGTGGCGTAAGGGTTTCCCTTTCGCAAAGTCTCTATTGTATCTTCACCACCTACAAATGGAATGAGTTTCCAGAACAGTTCAGAATGCAGATGAAAGAATGGCGTGCCAATTTTAGGCGCAAAAATCACAGAGCGACCAATATATCTATCCCAATTATGCTTAAAACATTGCTCAAGCCTATCGGAAAGTTCTATTTCATTTGCCTTTATCACTCCGGCCTCCACTAAATCAATTACAGCAAGCAATAACATCGCCTTATGTGGTGCTGGCATGCCTTTCTGCTTGTTGGTGTGCAACGAACTGAAAAGAGAAATGTATTTATTTAGAGCCTCTTGCATATCTATTTGTATTTTTCTTCTAATTCAAGTTTTTTAATGTGAGATACTCTATCGCCCATACTCGCGATCAGATAATTATCTCTATCTAATTATTAAGTCGACTTTTTCGAATGATGTTAATTCATATTGATCAAAACTATTTTTGATTCGTTGTGATTCTTCCTCTTGTGAGGAATCATAGTAATCAATAACTTTTTGAGGAACACCATAATCACTTGCAATACGAGCCTTCTCTGTGTTTGCATTATATTCTAACTTTAACAATATGGACTCTATACCTGTAACATCATCAATAGAGCACGCCCTTTGTTTTGACATATAATATTTGTACATAAGATTGAATGCTCCAAAGTATTTAACAACTTGATATTTGAGTGTGTTATATACAAAGTCTGCAGTATCACTTATGGCTTTATTAATATCATTATCTCGACTATAATATTCAACCATACCCTTAAACCCGTTTCTTAAATAACTATAGAGCAAAACTGTTAAGATGAGATCATTCCCATTTTTCGGGCAATTAGTCATCATCCATATCAACTTTTTATTTTTAACATAAGGTAATACGATTCGAATTATTACCTCTACTCCTTTATATGTTATATTCTTACTTCTTGCATAATAATTAATCATATTATCAATTTCTTGAAGTTCCGCAACAGTGCAATTTGATATATTACCAAACATTTCTATCTTCTCTTTCTTTGAAATGACTTTATATTGATCTAATATTTCAGAGGGTATTTCACTTTGTTCCTGCAGGGATTCAATAGTTTGTTTTCTTTGAATATCCTCTGGCTTAAGGTATTGTTTATCAGTATGAAATAAATCTATTTCGGCCTTTGTTGAGTTTTCATCATAATTTTTATGTTTGATAGGCTCACCATCTCCATCCTTTATTTTAGTAAATCCACTGTCAAGTGAAATCACATTCCCGCTATAATGTTTAAGAAAGCGACCTGCTCTTCCTGCAATATTTAGTGCATCAAAAGTTTTCAGATCCTTATCTCCCTTTTTGTGAGATAGAATGAGTATATTTTTAGCATTGGTATTTACCCCCTCGGTAATAGTCGTTGTTGATAATAGAACTTTTAAATATCCTTCATTAAACAACCGTATAATCTCTTTTTGTATGTATTTAGGAACAAGCCCATGATGTATCCCAACACCTTTTTGTAAAGCATGTACTAATACCCAATCACGACTTCTACTATATACGGAGCACAGATGATCATAGAAATTTTGAAAGTCTATACTACTCCCGTAAAAAGATACCACTGGGTAAGCTTAAAAAAAAACGATTAATTTTACCGATTATGAAAACAACAAGAAAAAAACACAGTGCGGCCT
>MKRS01000548.1 GCA_001897035.1 Bacteroidales bacterium 45-6 | reverse complement strand
ATCGTTGAAAAAGATAAGTTTCCTCTTCCTATAGTGCTTTTTCTGCCATGTCTGTTTTCGAATACCCTTGTTCTGCAGCCCATAGTAGCAAGCTCATATTCAAATCTTTTTGGGTCATTGATATCCCACAATTCATGTTGATTGTAAGTAGCATCTAAATTTAAAAAGTTAGGGAAAAATCTCTTAGCTGTTACTTTACAAGCAAATTTATATAAGTCATAATTTCTATCCTCAGGCAAGTAGTTTATACCACGTTTTTTCTTCCAGATTTGTATAGGGAATATAGGTGTTTCATTATTGCCAACTCCCTTATAGGTGCTTGTTAAAATTTCACGCATGATACATCTTCCCTCAGCACTTGTATCAGTACCATAATTAATAGAGCTAAATACTACTTGATTTCCGCCTCTTGAGTGTATAGTGTTCATGTTGTGTATAAATGCTTCCATTGATTGATGAACTCTTTTTACTGTATTGTTTATAGCCTGCTGCTTATATCTGTCTTTTCCAGTTAAATCTCCTAGTGGAGTTTCGATATAATCTTCTATTTCGATATTGTACAAATCCTCATGATTTTCATTTAGAAGTTGCTCTATCTTCTTAATTTCTTCTATATATGTCAATCTTACATATGGTGCTAGATAAAAGTCAAATGCTGGTATAGACTGTCCTCCGTGCATTTCATTTTGTATCTGCTCCATGGATATACAGCCTATTATAGAAGCTGTTTCTATTCTTTTCGCTGGTCTGCTCGAGCCATGACCTGCTTTAAATCCATTGTTCAATATGTAGTCAAGAGGATGCTGTATACAGGTTAGAGATTTTGTTGGATAATAGTCTTTATCATGCACATGTACATAGTTATTGGCAACATAATTAGCCGCTTGCTCTGACAATAGGCAGTCATCAACAAAGGGCTTAGAGCTTTCGCTTGCAAATTTCATCATCATTCCTGCCGGAGTATCAGCATTCATATTCGCATTTTCTCTCGTAACATCGCTAGAAACAGCGTTTACTATATCCATATAGATATCGTATTGCTTACGTCCTCTGGCAATATTTCTTTTATTACGATATATTATATACTCCCTTGCTACGTCCTTTCTTTTACTTGCCATTAGCTTATTTTCAACTAAGTCCTGTATTTCTTCAACAGAAATAGTATCAACAACACTGTCAGTTATGTCCTGCGATATTTTTTTCGCAAGATTTATGTCCAAACCTTTCATAGTATGATTCATAGCTTTTAAAATTGCGTCAGTAATTTT
>MKRS01000547.1 GCA_001897035.1 Bacteroidales bacterium 45-6 | reverse complement strand
TTGAAAATGAATATGATTTTGTATCATCAAGAATAGTTTCTTCCAAAAGATTTTGGTCTGACAAACCTTTTAGTTTTATACAAAGAGGCTTTCTTGCCATTGGATTATAAGCAATCAATCCATCTATTATACTCAAATGGGAACGGTTTGTTATCTTACTTTCCCATCCTATTTTTTTCCCTTTCCCAGATTTTAGATTTAGGATGTTACTGTTTAGGTACTGATCTAATGTATCTATAAAAATTTGCTCATAATCAGAAGAATAGAAAACATTATATGTCTTTCCATCGCTATTTCTTATTCCAATACGACATAGTAGTTGAACAAAATACCAAAGACGATATTGTTCCGGGGTAGTGGAAGATCTATAAGATTTTTTGATGTTTTCAGATGCCAAATTAGAGATATTCCAAACCCCAAAAAGAACAATATTTTCATAATCCCGATAATCATTTGTTGACTTTGTGTCTGAAGCTCCATAGTAAGTCACAGAAACATTGCTAAAAGAAGCAAGATCCGATTTCACTCTGTCTGAATATTCTGTATCGCCTGAATAGACATCTTTTTTCTTCTTGTTTTTCCAAACCACAACTAAAGTTTTTCCGGCTTGCCCCAACAATAGCATCTTCAAATTAGAAACAGCTTTATTGTAAGTCTTAGTAGTTATGTTTTTTCGCAACAAGGAAAAATCAAACTTCTGAAACCGAATGATTGCATTATACTTCTGTTTCAAGTCTAGTAAAGCAAATTTACTATCATTGCCAAGTAGGACATCACCCGCTCCTTCATATATCAAAAGATGAGTTTGCATATTAGGGACAATCAAATCTTTCGGGGAAAAGCTTACAGTAAAATTATCTTTCGGCTCAGCAGGCAAATGATTGATCCAAAAGCTATAATTTTTTTCTATGAGGTCAAACATCAATGTACGAACATATCTTGTGTAAGCACAATCTTTCTTCATTATATCATCGGATCTTCCCTTTAGAAAATAATTATAATAGCTTTCAATCTCACTTCGAGTTTTAACACTGTACACACCTGATTGATTGTTCGAAAACAGTCCTAAATAAAACGGTGGTATAGATAGAAAATCTTTGAAAAAAACGGGCATTTCATCAATGATAATGTATTTTCTCAAATCATCTCTGGTCATCAATTTATTAAAATCACCGTCAAAATCCGGCAAAGTTGTTGCTGTCGGATTATAAATCAGAAACAAAGGGATTGGCGATATCCACAATCGAACATGAGTGATAATAACAATTTT
>MKRS01000546.1 GCA_001897035.1 Bacteroidales bacterium 45-6 | reverse complement strand
GTAAATTTGGAGGCATTTGCACCGCTCAATGTCAGGGTCAAATCTCCCGTGATGTTGTAAGCTTTCACATTCAGGTTACTCGATGCGATGTTCCCGGGCACATTTTTCCCAAAATCAATACTCCCCGCAGGTGTCAGGCTAATGACCGGCCCGTTCAAGTTGAACACTTCGGAAGTCTTGTTCCCCCAAATATATTCCGCCAGTTCAGGATGATCGATAAAGGGATTCCTGTTGCTTTGTATGCCGTATATCGCATTGTTTCGGTCAATTTCCTTTTGGCTGACAGGGTCTTGCCTGCTCCATTTGAGCAACAGGTTGATCGTCCATTCCTTGAAGGCCGGATAAGCATTCCCGGCTAAAAGAGGTTGCGCTTCAGAATTGCTGGCCCAACCCGCAATTTTGTCCTCGTAGCAGGTTGCCATATAAAAATACGTCCGGGCCAAGTCCCCCTTGTATTCGTCGATAGGCTCGAACACGGTTCCGGTGTACCCCGCAAAAGTGCATTGTCCCAATTTGGATCCATTGCTTGAGGTAAAAGAAGCGATTCCTACTTCGCCATAAGGATAATTACTCCGTTTTCCATTCACATAGCCATCCGTAGGATACAGGTGAAACAGGTCGGTGTACATCGGCGTGGCATCGCCAAACCAGCTTTTGGGAAAAGAGTGTTCGCGGTTGTAGCAGCCTCCTTCAGCCGAATAGCTCCCGCATTGGTTGTCGCCAAAAGTATATAAATATTGGGGCGTTCCCTTTGGAATGTCTGAATAAATGTCCCACACTTTGCCGTCAGGGCGTTTGTCGGTAGTCATGAATGCCGTCCACAAATCGCTGTAGCTTTTTTCCGTGTGATTGTGGATGATTTGGTACAGAGCTGTCTTGAGCGCTGCTTTGCTTTTTCCGGAAGCCGAATTGTAATAGCTGTCAGGAGCTTGCGAATAAGCTGCAAAAGTGATGCTTATTGCCAACAATAAAGAGTAGAACTTCTTAATAACCATAAAACGTATTTATTAGAAAAAGGATCAAAGTTAATGGATAATTTGATTCCGAAATGCAAAAAACAGGTAAGATTTTGTTAAGCATTTCTTTTTCGATGGCACTGAAACCGGCACCAATACGTAATCTAAAAGTCAACCACTTACAATTCGTTCATCAGATCGTTTAGTTCCTTTCTGACAGCTTCAAGTTTGGCAAGAATGGCTGATTTAGTTTGGTATTCGTCCTTCTTAGTTTTCAGTTTTTGCTTCGCTCCGTCAATGGTCAATCCTTGCTCTTTAAGCAAGTGATAGACAACAGCGATGGACTCAATGTCCGTTTTCGAATATTGACGAGTTCCTCCGGAAGTCTTCCTGGGGTTGATAACAGAGAACTCCTTTTCCCAAAAGCGCAACAAGGATTCGTTCACCTGAAAGTGTTCGGCTACCTCCTTGATGGAAAAATAGAGTCGTTTTTCGTTTTCAATATCAATCATGACTTGTTGAATGATTAGTCCATTACGCGGCCGTGATTGGCTGCGATACGCAACATCTCGTCGTATTCAGCCGGGCTGAGATCCATGAAGTAGTATTTGGCCGGATTGTCAGGTTTACCCTTGACATGCACTTCGTAATGCAAGTGGGGCCCGGTGGATTTACCCGTGTTTCCGACTTCCCCTATCTGCTGGCCCCTACTCACAAGCTGCCCGGCACGAACCCCGTATTCGCTGAGATGTCCGTAAAGCGTCTCGTAGCCGTATCCATGATCCACGATAACACATTTACCATATCCCTGTTTCCAGTCGGCATGTATCACCCGCCCTTTGCCTGTGACATAGACGGGAGTGCCGATGTTCGCCGTGAAATCCATTCCTGCATGGAAACGACGCGAACCGTAGATCGGATCGATGCGCAGGCCATATCCGGAAGCAACTTCCTTTAAGTTTTTGTTGGCTACCGGCTGGATGCTCGGGATACACTCTATCCTATCCTTCTGCTGCTTCACCATGTTCCATATCTCATCGAACGAATTCGATTGGATGTATATCTTCTTGGAAATCAAATCTAATTTCTTTGTTGACTGAACAATCAAGTCTGAACCCGATAGTCCTTGCAATTGCTGGTACCTGTCGGCTCCCCCGTATCCCGAATTGCGGATGGTGCTTGCAATGGGGTCGGCATGGAAAATGGCCCGGTAAAGGTTGTCGTCGCGCTGTTCCATGTCGTTGATAACCAAGGAGACTTCGTCGAGACGTTTCGAAAGTAGCTCGTATTGGGCTTTGATAAGCTTGTTTTCCTTGTTGAGTATTTTTTCCTTGGGAGAATCGGTGAAATACATCAAAAGCCAAAACACACCGTAGCCCACAAATATGCCTGACGCCAAATGCCTGATGACAGCAAACAACCTGCTTTTGTGGCTTGGATAGACCCTCTCGTAGCTTAAGGTTTGAGGATCGTATCTGAAATATATTTTTCTTTTCATGTTTTAGCCACAGGGTTTATTGTCAATTTAGACAAAAATAAGGGATTTAAGCTTCTTCTGCAATCCTTTTCGATAAATTAAGATGTGAAACAGGCCAAAATAAAAAAGTCCGGACACTGAATGATCGCGGACTTTTCAAATTTATAAGGAATGTGCCTTTTTTGTTCAGACTTTCTTGCGCGTACTTCTTTGTGAGGTCTTCGCATCGGAAGAAGCCTTAGGAGTAGCATTCGCTTTGGCACGGGAAGCTTTGGGTGCAGCTTTTTTAGGTTCGGCTGCCGCTTCGGCAGGAACCGTTTTTTCTTCACCTTCCTTTTCCCCGGCTGCATCGGCAGTTTCGTCTTTTTCGAAGTCCACTTCACTATCTATCAGCAGGTTGTACCAACTGAGTAGTTTCTTAATATCTGTGGGATACACTTTATCTTTGTCAAAATCCGGTAGCACCTCCCCGAAATAGTTGTACAATTCTTCGGGCTTGGAATTCGGAGCGATTGATGTTTTACCTCCATTCTCTTTCTTCTTGATGTTGCCAAGAACATTCTTCAGAGGTTCTTCGCCTTCGGATGTGTACATTGCGATATCTCCCAACGACACAACTTTGTCTTTCGCATAGATAGGCAAACGTTTTTTATCGATAAGCGATTCAACAATTATCATGTTTTTCGCACTCGACACTAATTTGTATAGACCGGGCTTTCCGGAGATAGACAATATTGTCTTGAGCATAATAGGTTAAGTTAAATATGTTATACATCTAAAGTTTGAATCTATATTTTTCAAACAAAGAAGTTGCAAAATTAATCGGAATGATTAGAATTCCAACTTTAAAAATATAAAAAAATAGTCCACCAATATTAATTTTTAGAATAGGCACTAACTAAATGAACACTTCCAACGCTTGAAAGCACGAGTTCATCCAGCTAATAAGTTTGATCTGGAACCGGAGCGGCTGTCGGATCTACCACCTCAGGCTCCACGTCAGGTGCATCTATCGAATCGGTAGCCACATCCAGGGTATCCGCTGGGATATATGTTGGACAATTGTAATCCCGTTTGATCTCTTCTTTGGGTTTTGTCGGGAATTTGCCCCTGTAGCGTTTCAGCGATTCGTCCGCCAGTACTTTTTCCATAAAGCTGGCGAAGATAGGCAATGCGGTGCGGCTTCCCTGACCTAAATTTCCAGTCCGGAAATGGACACTCCGCTGTTCTCCGCCCACCCAGGCACCGCCCACCAGATTCGGTGTGACACCTACGTACCAGGCATCCGAGTGGTTGTTGGAAGTACCCGTTTTTCCACCAAAGTCGGTGTTCCACTTAAACAAGTTGCACGACCACAAAGCCCGGCTCGTGCCTCCCGGCTCTGTCAATCCGCGTTTTAGCAGTTCAAGCATCAACCAGGCATCTTCGTAAGGAATCACCCTTTTTTGTTCCAACTTGTTTTCATAGAGCACGTTTCCATTTCTATCCTCGATGCGTGTCACCACGATGGGGTCGTGGTATTGTCCTTCGTTCACCACCGTGCTGTATGAGTTGACCATCTCAAGCAAGGACACATCGGAAGCTCCCAGCGTGAGTGCCGGTTCGTTCTTCAACGGCGATTTTATTCCCAGCAAATGGGCGTATTTGATGACTTCGCTTATGCCTACTTCTTTTCCCACCTGCACGGCAATACTATTGATGGACTGGGCGAACGCATTTTTGAGCGTGATAGGCCGATAGAGGAAGTAGCCGTTCGCATTGGTCGGGCTCCATGTCTCTTTTCCGTCTTTGCCGGTGTTTTCCCACGACACAGGCTGGTCAACCCGCGTGTCACAAGGCGACATTCCGTGCATCATGGCTGCAGTATAAACAAACAATTTGAAAGTAGATCCAGGCTGACGTTTAGATTGGGCGACCTTGTCGTATTTCCAGAAATTGAAATCCACGTCGCCCACCCAGGCTTTCACATAACCGGTTTGTGGTTCCATTGCCACGAAGCCGGTGTGCATGAAACGGTTCATGTAGCGAATCGAGTCCATGGTACTCATCATTTTCTTCACTCTTCCGTTCTCGTGTTCGTAATCGAAAAGCTCCACTAAGTGAGGCTTGTTCAAATAATAGTCGATGGAATCCTTATTTCCTTTATATTTTGTGCTTATCAGCTTGTAGGTATGCGTCTGCTGCGCAAGCCTTTCCGCAAAAAGAGGTATTTCCTTGTGGTTTTCGTCCTGCCATGGATTTTGTCCTCTCCAGTGATCGTCGAACCGCTTCTGAAGCAACTTCATTTGCGAGCGGACAGCCTCTTCCGCATACTGCTGCATCCGGGAATCAATGGTAACATATATTTTCAAGCCGTCTGAATAAAGGTCATACCCGTTGGTCTTGCACCATTCAGATAGTTCCGAGGCCAAATATTCCCGGAAATAAAGGGCTTGGCCGTCGTAGGCCTGTTCCATCTTGTAATGAAGCTTCATCGGAATCTGCTCCAACGAGTCGCAGGTTTGCTTGGATATAACCTTGTGTGTCTGCAAGTTTCTCAAAACGATGTTTCTCCGTTTCAGCGATTTTTCGGGATTCAGCAATGGGCTGTAGGAGGTAGGAGCTTTGAGCAGCCCCACCAACGTGGCCGATTCTTCCGTAGTCAATTTCATCGGAGTGGTGCCAAAGAATGTCTTTGCGGCAGTTTTTATCCCGTAAGCATTGCTTCCAAAATCGACCGTGTTGAGATACATCTTCAAAATATCGTGCTTGGAATAAAACATTTCTATCTTGACTGCGGTAATCCATTCTTTTGTTTTCATAATCAAAAGGTTGACACCTGGAACATATCCCAACAATCCCCGCGAATATTGATTCCGGGTCTTGAACATGTTCTTCACAAGCTGCTGGGAGATGGTGCTGGCACCGCGTGCTTTCCCGTGCAGGGCATCTTTCATGGCCGCAAAAACCCCCTTGATGTCGATCCCGAAATGTTCGTAGAAGCGTTCATCTTCCGTATATATCAGGGCGTTGACAAGCATAGGCGATATTTCGTCAAATTCGACAGGCGTCCTGTTTTCCCGGAAATATTTTCCAATTGTTTTCCCGTCGGCCGAAACAATGGTGGTTGCTATGCTTTGATTGGGGTTGTTAATGGAACTCAGTCCTGGAGATTTACCGAACAACCACAGGAAATTTACATCTACCAAGAAAAGGTACAAGAAGAAAACAATGAAAAAACCAGCTATTACCTGAATGACCTTACTGTACCACGGTGATTTCCTATAATAATTTTTCCCAGCTTTGAAAAACGACTTTATTGGACTTAAAATCTTCTTCAAAAAATGAATAATCGCTTGTTGGCTCATATTTAAAATTTTGTTTTGCAAAAATAGACTGAATTTTGGCGTTGTCTATCTAATTCTGGTGAAAAGTTTTTCGATTAATGTTAATTTTCACAACACGGAACAAAATACGTGCAACCTACATACGGCAAATTTATACCCAAGAAGCCGCAGAAACCATACATAGAAAGCAACAACCAAAGCTGTATTTTGTTTAACGGAAACTCCATTTTATCATCCGTAAGGGAAAAAGCTGTAAATTGTGTTTTGACTGTGAATGTTTTTTTTACTAACTTTGAACTATAAAACTTTAAAAGAAAATTTCAATAGTATGGTATTCAGGTTCTTGCTACTATCCGATGAAGTAGATGACTTTAAGAGGGAAATCCAAATTGATGCAGATGCCACTTTCGCAGATTTGCAGAAAGCAATAATTAGCTCTGTTGACTACAAAGAAGGTGAAATAGCCTCGTTCTTCGTTTGCAGCGAAGATTGGGAAAAAGAATTAGAAATTACAGCCGTGGAAATGGACACAAGCTCCGACATAGATTCCTATGTGATGGGCGACACGGTTCTGGGCGACTTGCTCGAAGACGAACGTCAAAAATTATTGTATATTTTCGATTTTATGACCGAAAGGGGATTTTTCATGGAACTGCGCGAAATCATTCCCGGCAAAAACCTGGAGGAGGCCGTTTGCTCCATCTCCAAAGGGACGCCCCCGGTTCAGTTTGTCGATTTCAACGAATTGGATACAAAAGTAAAAAGCTCGGCATACGAAACAGGTGAGAATTTCTACGGCGACGAAGACTTCAGTATCGACGAATTGGATTCTGAAGGCTTTGACGGACTGGATGTTCCTTCTTCTGGCGCAGAAGAGGATTTGTTTTGATGAATAAACTAATCGTTCTTTTGGGCCCAACCGGTGTCGGCAAAACGGAGCTAAGCCTTCGTCTTGCCGAATATTTTTCTTCCCCTATCCTGTCGGCCGATTCCCGGCAGATATACAAGGATATGGCTATCGGCACAGCCGCACCCACGCAAGGACAAAGATCAAGGGTGGAACATTACTTCGTCCAGCA
>MKRS01000545.1 GCA_001897035.1 Bacteroidales bacterium 45-6 | reverse complement strand
TCCGACAGGACGATCTCAGAAAGGAGGAGAAGTCCGCTACAAATAATAAAATTTCATAACGTCCCTAATTTATTGGCATCAAAACAAATTGGAATATTTTTTCTTTAATTAAATTTGCAGAACCAAAATCATATAATTTCAAGTTCTCAACCATGGTAAAGATTATTTCCTTCTTGATTGCTTTAACTTACATCATCGTTGATTTTTTCACGAAGTGAGTTCCATTTTCACCGAAATAATTTTGCTATTTCGGTATCTTTCAGAATTGAAATCACCGTACGTCCATCAGGAGTAAAGTTGGGTGTAGGTGTTGCAAAAAGCTGGTTAACCAACTGGGCCATTTCCTCGTCTGAAAGTTTTTGTCCATAGGATATCGCACTTGAAGAAGCGATGGACAAAGCCACAGACTCCTGAATTTCTTCTTTCACGTCACTCCCCGTATCAATGCTTTTATGAACAATGTCCCGGATCAGTTCCACGGGATTGCTTTGTCCGATCTCGGCAGGAACGCCACTGATGGAGAAAGTGTTGTTTCCCAAAGTAGCCAATTCAAAGCCAATGGCCTGCAAGTCATCGGCGATGTAGGGGATCATTGCTGCCTCCGATGCGCTAAACTCGACTATTTCGGGAAATAAAACCCGCTGCGAGATACCATTATTCCGGCGGATCTGGTCGATGAAACGGTAAAACAACACACAAATGTGGGCACGATGCTGGTCGATCATCATCAATCCCGATTTGACAGAAGTGAAAACATAGCTGTTTTTGTACTGGAAATGAATTCCCACGCTATCTCCGCCATCCATATTCAGGCGGCTCTGCTCCATCCCATTCTCCATTCTCTCCTGTCCAACAGAAGATGGGAGGTGAGTAGCCGCTTCGGACGAATCGTCCTCATCGTCCGGCTTTTCTTCAAAACCCTTGTATAAATGCTCCCAGTCGAAACGAGGCCTGGAACTTTGATACGACGAGCCGCCGCTACGTGCAGAATGAAACGGGTTGTAGGCCGGGTCAACTCTCACTTGAGGCTGCACCGCCTCCCGGCTGGGATCGAAGATCGGAATATCCACCGAGTCTGCTGTGTTGAAATCGATGCTCGGGGTTTCGTTCGAACGGCCCAACGCTTCCTTGACAATGGCCGAAATAATCTGCCAGATTGCCTGCTCGTTTTCAAATTTGATCTCGGTCTTTGTGGGGTGGATGTTCACATCGATGGTGTCGGGAGCCACTTCCAAGTAGAGGAAAAAGTTGGGATTCTCACCAGGAATAATCAGCGGTTCGAAGGCATTACTCACCGCCTTGGCAAAATAAGGATGCCGCATGTACCTCCCATTCACGAAAAAGAATTGCTGCGTCCTCGTCTTTCTTGCAGATTCGGGCTTGCCTACAAAACCATGTATTTTCACCAAAGCTGTGTCTATTTCAACGGGAATCAGTTGCTGATTGAAGCTTTTACCCATCACATGGACAATCCGCTGGCGCAGGTTTGTTTCGGGAAAGCGCAAGGCCTCCACGTCGTTGTCCACAAAACAAAACTCGATCTCAGGATGCACCAAAGCGATGCGTTCCAATTCAGTGAGAATATTTCGTTTCTCAGTGTCGTTGCCCTTTAGAAATTTGCGGCGGGCAGGCACATTGAAAAAGATGTTCCGAACGGCAAAATTGCTACCGGAAGCGCAGGCTGTCATTTCTTGCGACTCCACTTTCGACCCGGCGATCTTGATACAGGTCCCTAATTCGTCTTCGTGCCGCTTCGAGCGGAGTTCCACATGCGCAACGGAGGCGATCGAAGGCAATGCTTCTCCACGAAAGCCCATGGTGGAAAGGGAAAAAAGGTCATCGGCCGATTTGATTTTCGAAGTGGCATGACGCTCAAAAGCCATACGCGCATCAGTTGGGGACATGCCTTTCCCATTGTCTATGACCTGGATCAATGTGCGCCCCGCATCTTTGACAATCAGCTGGATTTCGGTGGCACCTGCATCAACGGCATTTTCCACCAACTCTTTCACCACAGATGCCGGGCGCTGAATCACCTCACCCGCAGCAATTTGATTGGCTATCGAATCAGGAAGAAGATGTATTATGTCGCTCATAGAAAATTAGTATCCTCTGAAAATAAAAGAATGAATAAGAAATTATGATTAGACCCTGCCCTGGATTTAAGAACAAGAGCATTAGTCGCCCGCAAAGCGGTTGGAGCGTTTAGGTGGCGCATCCGCCACTTTTCGGCTTGCAACGCGGAAAATATCGTCCTTGTTGAGCGGCCTTAGGTAATCGAGCCAGAAGACATCCTTCAGCCTCAATTTTTCGGGTTTCAGCTCCGGCAAAGGAGTCATCGTGGCCTTTGGCTCGGGCCACAACTTTAGCTTCTTCACTTTCTTATTTTCAAAGTCAATAGTTAAAAACCCGCTTTCCGTCTGATTTTGCCCGATGAAACTCGCATCCTTTTCTTGGGGATAAAAGATCGATTCCGCATTTCCTTCCACCAGCACGTGCTTCATCTGCTTGCCCTTCATGAAGGCTGTGACCGTCCGGCCTTTCAACTGATTGAACTTGAGGGAATCAATCCCTTCCATTATATACGCATTTCGCTTGACAATCATGTGATCTACCACCGAGTCTTTTCGATAGACATGGATCGTATCGCCCGCCACCTGGTGATTGTCGTTCCACACCACAGCGTCGCGGAAGAGATGCATCACCGAATCCTTGGAACTGTATTGAATGGAATCGCCAATGCCTTGAATGTCCTTCCGGAAAAACCGTGCCTGCCTAAATGCCTTCAAGCGATTGAATTTACCTTCCGGAGTCATTTGCAAGGTGTCGGCATGTAGATAGAGCGTGTCTTTTTGTGAATATTCCAATGCTTGCGCCTTCTTGGAAGCCCAGGCAAATTTCAAAGTGCCATCGTAATGCCCACGGTCGCCCTTCAGGATTATTTTCCGAACAGTATCTTGTAAAATCATGTGGCCATACACCTCACCGAGAGATTTGTTACGGTTGAAAAAGATGGTGTCGCCGGTCAGAAACTGATTTTTCTGCTTGTTGACCACCAACGATTGGTTGAGAAGCATCGACTCCTCGGTCATTGTGTTGTACCATCCTCTGTTGGAATAGATGGTACCACTATCCGACTCTACCACGGAAGGTCCGAGAATGGTTGTGATGCGGGTTTGAGGGCTATATTGGAGGGTATCTGAATGAATGACAAACTTCTTGTTCACCAATTTCACGCTATCGCGGAAGGTGGCCAGCTTCAAGGCCGGCTCATATTGTCCCCAACTCGAAGTCAGTTCATTTTCAGGATCCACCACCAAGCCACCATCGAAATAGTAGGCGATGTTCATGATCCTGTCGAAATTGAGGCTATCGGTAAACAAGGTCATTTTCGCCTTTTTATCCTCCAGCACCACGTTGCGCCTCATCTTCGCCAAGCGATACATCCCGTCGTAGCGCATGTAGTCGCCCATCAGGATGAGGGTGTCGCCCTGATTCATCTTTACATTGCCGAACGCCTCAAAAGTATTGGCTGCATCGTCCAAATAAGCACTGTCGCAGTACATCAGAGTCCCGTCATGATAGAGTATGACACTGTCGGTCAATACAAGGGGACGGAAGTTGGCCCGTTGAGTCATCAAACGCGATCTACGCAGCTCGATTTTTTTTGAGTTTTTAGACTTCGCAGGAGGGGGCGAGCTCACAAACAAAGTCTCGGCAGAAGCACATATAACAAGGAAACACAGAACGACCAGCAACGGCGCCCTGTGTTTAATTTTATTTAGTTTGGCTGACAATCGTTTATTCATTCGGCTTTGTCAATTTCTTCAAAAGAACAATTCAAAAATAGAAACCAGTCCGGGAACAATCCGATGTGCATCAATTATTCTTTATCCAGCCTTTGTAGCGGAAATTGCAATTCTGCCATCCGTCGATGATGCGGATGTTGGTGTTTTTGATCTTATTCTGCACCCATTTGTCCACAACATCGTTCCGCTTCACATTTTCCACGATGCTTTTCAATGCCACATAATCATCTTTCATGTTTGCCCGATGGCCATCAATGCGGGTTCGAAGCTTCACCACCGCCACTTGGCTCTTGCCAGTTCTTTCATCGACGAACTGGAACGGTTTCGAAATATCTCCCACCTTCATTTTTTCAACCACTATGGCAACTTGGGCATTCAAGTCCTTCATCTCGAAGCGGGGCGTTCCATAATAATAGGAGTTCTCGCTTTTCTGATTGACCATGATCCCCTTGTTATTTCTGGTCTCTTTGTCGAAAGACAAATACCCGATGGCATCATCGAAAGTCATCGTTTTGCCCCGTTTTGCTTCCGGAACAAACATCTTGCTCTTGTACATCGAATCGAAGAACAGGCTGTCCTTGTTGATGAGGTGCATCACCGAGTCCATGCGGTGAGTAGCCAAATCCAAATCGGCCTGGGCCACCTTTGGTTTCAACAGGATGTGGCGGAAATTGGCACGGTCTCCTTGTTTCTCTATCAATTGGATGATGTGGTATCCATATTCTGTCTCCACGATATTCGACACTTTCTTGGGATCTGTCAAGGCAAAAGCCACACTCGAAAAAGCGGGATCTAATTGCGCCCGGCCCATAAAACCAAGTTCACCCCCTTTTTTGGCAGAACCCGGGTCTTCCGAATAAATGATGGCAAGAGTAGAGAAATTTTCACCTTTATTAATACGATCCGTGAATTCGCGAAGCCGTGCTTTCACGGCATCCCGTTCCTTCAAGGGTATTTCGGGCTCAATGGTCATGATCTGCACCTCCACAGTTGTGGGGATATACGGCAAGCTGTCCTGAGGCATTTTGGTGAAATAATTGCGTATGTCGGCTGGAGTGAGCTTGATGTCGCCAACAATTTTGGCTTTCACTTGCCTCACAATTTCGCCTTCGCGCATCTGCTCGATCTTGCGATCGCGCAACTCTGCGACAGTCATGCCGGAATACTCTTCCAATTTTTCTTTAGAGCCTGCCTGATTGATATAGGCTTCGATTTCACGATTCACTTCTTTGGTGACCGACGAGAGCGGCACCTCGATGCTATCCAGCTTCGCCTGATGTAGAAACAGTTTTTGTATCGCAATCTGTTCGGGGATGAAGCAAAAGGGATCTCCCTCCATGTGTTCCCCATCTCTTTGCATTTGTAAGCGAACGCCTTCCACATCCGACTTCAATATCGCTTCGTCTCCCACAAACCAAATAACCTGGTCGATGGCATTTGACTGGGAAAATGATTGCAAGCCAAAACAGAGGAACAGCGCCGAAAGGATCGTTTTCAAATGTAAATTCATCGTTTTTTTCATCAAAAATTAAAAGTGCGTAAATGTACGAATAATGTAATAAAACCGACCGTTAAAAGTAGTTATAAAAGTTTTGAAGTAACCCCAAGAGCGGCTCTCCGTATCCGTATTAGGGCTTAAAGAACTGGATATTTTTCTCTCCGAGAGCTTTCTTGTAGATATCATTTTCAAATTTGCGGAGGAAGGCTTCCTTTCGCTGATTCATCATCAAATCGGTGACCTGCGACTTTGCATACTCGAAGGGAGGCACGCTGCCAGCCAGTTTGTATTCCTGTATGTTCAGCAGATAGATATACGAACTGTCACGCACTTCGTATGTCTTGTGGGTCTGCAAAAATTGGCGTTGGTCGCCAATCCCTTGAGGCAATGCACCCGCTATTTCGGCAAAATCTTTCCAGCTGTCGTAAAAATATTCGTAGGCAACCGTGTTGCGAAGGGAATACTTCTCGATGTGCTCCTTGGCGTCGTCGGAGGTGGATTTGTACCACTTCAGCAGTTCATCTTTTTGGGGAGCCCTCAGCGGCACTTTCAGGTAGATTCCTTTCACCAAGTTGGAAGAGAGTATCAACTTCTCCTTGTTAGCTTCATAATATTTCCTTAATTCACCGTCTCCTATCCGTTGCGGGAGGTTCTCTTTCAGCAAATCTTCCTGATAGCTGTATATTATCAGGGTCTTGCGGTAATTTTCGACCATCTCGTCGATTTTGTCCTTATCGGAAATATTTTTCTTGGCAATTTCGTAGAGCAACTGTTCATTGACCCATTTCCGCACAAGCATGTCCACCGACATCAAGCTATCCTTCTTGCCGAGTCCTTTCGGCACCATCCCAGCCACATCCGAACGATGGAGCGTTTCCCCAAAGACACTGACAACCGCCCCGTCGTTGCGACCGGAATCTTTTTTCGAGGAGTCGGTGCTGCAACCAGCCAGGGAGCAAGCGCAAGCTATTGAAATGCAAAGTTGAAAATAAGCGATTCTCTGTCGAAGCATAGTTGATACGTTATTAGTGTCGCATTGCCTTGAACGGCCAAATGAATGTATGATAAAAAACAGTTTCTGGCAAATTTACCCAATTTTCTCGCAATAGGAAATGCCACCGCTGGCTTTTCTCTTTGCCGCCTTTCTAAAGCAAAAGCCGAATAGAGCCTCCTGAAGGAAGATCTATCCGGTTTCTGGATAGGATGCAAAAAGAAAATCAGGGCTTCCTATTTGATCGTCCCCAACACTTTTTTGTTGACTTCCACCTTGTATTTTTTGTGGAGCGACTCCACCCATATTTTTTCCAAATAATCCTGATAATCGGAAATTATCTGGCCTTTCACATCCGCATAGTCCTCAGGAGCAGCGATACTTCTGGCCTCGATGAAGTAGAAGGGATATGCCTTCATTTCCTTTTTATTGTCTTTCCCATAGAATTCTTTGTCCACATAGGCATTGTCGCCTTCGCCCCAGGTGCCCACCTCGATGGTCACCCTTCCGACACTGTCGTTGAGGCTCGACAGAAGTTGGGGCAAATTG
>MKRS01000544.1 GCA_001897035.1 Bacteroidales bacterium 45-6 | reverse complement strand
GGAAGTTGTTTCGCGGCTGTAAGCTACGATAGCCAGGTCGGCACCACCCACTTGTTTCCAGTTGGTGATTTTACCTGTGAAAATACCTTCCAATTGTTCACGAGTAAGGTTTGTCACCTTGTTGCCCGGATTCACCACGATAGAAAGGGCATCTCTTGCGATCACCACTTGCTTGGCAGTGCGTCCGCCGTTCTGCATTTTCATTTTTTCGTCGAACTTGATTGCTCTTGAAGCCATGGCAATGTCAGTGGAACCTTCGATAAGGGCAGCAAAGCCGATTCCCGATCCGCCACCGGTCACGGTCAATTTGCCTTTACCTTCTTTCATATACACTTCAGCTTCTTTCTGAACCAAAGGAAGACAAGTGTCCGATCCTTTTACTTTCTGAGCCATTGCCGAGCCAAAAACTGCGGCCATCATTGCTATTGATAATACAATACGTTTCATTTTAGTGTCTGTTTATTAATTTGTTTTGAATTGAAATGCGTCGGAATGTTAGAACTTGAATTGAAGACGAGCGGTGAATACATTGTCTTTCTGGTCACCTGTGTAAGCAGCAATGTTAGCCGTTTTCTCGTTCTTCACCATTTCGTAGAACAATTGCAAGCGAACAGCTGGGTTGATTCTCCACAAAGCGCCCACGCCAAGTGTGTTGTAAGCGATTTCTGCTTTTGTGGTACCGTTCAGACCGATCTGGTCTTTTTTGATCTTCGTGTTGGGGTCATACACATCGTATTTCACAACTGCCGAGAAAGGTGATTTGCCCAAGTCCTGAATCAAGATAGCATACCAGCCGGAAGTCTTGCGCAGGTAAGTGTCGTCAGTGGTCAAAGCCGACCTGTTGGGGCTTGAAGTGCTACCTGCTGTGCCGGGTTGTGTACCCCAGATGTATTCAGCACGAAGTTGTGTGAAACCAGCTTTTGATTCGAAGCTGAACTGTCCGTCGAATCCGAAATATTCGCGTTTGGCAAATTTCCCGATATTGGAATTGTCAGTCGGTGCACTTTTTGTCCAAGCTCCGTTGGCAAAAGTATATACGTTGTTGGAACCTTGATACACTCCACCGTTGTAGTAAGATGCACCCAGTCCCCATTTGGCTGTGTTGCCGATTGGTTTTGTGGCAGCGATGTGTCCGATGAAGTCTTTTCTATTGTCTGTTTCAGGGTTGATGGCATTTCCAGCGAAGAAGCCGGCATCCAACTTGATGAAGCTAAGGGGAGAATTAGCCTTGGTTTGAAGGGTCACTTTAGCACCCAAATCGCATTCTTCAGGAAACAAGGTCTGAATGATCCTGGAACGTTCAGGCGATTCGAGAAGCGACGAAGAATAGGAAATTTCATTACCGAAAGGACGGTCGAACACCCCGGCCTGGATCGAGCTGCGCATTGTCCAAGGATCTTTCACGTTGAGGAAAGCCTCTTTCAATTGTACAACGGCCTGGCTCACGCCCGAAGCGTTGGATTTGTCCACGATGTTCAATTGGATAGTTCCCGTAGCGATGCTACCGTCATCGTAAACCAATTTCAAGCGACCGCGTCTGATCCCCATACGGTTGAACGATTTGTTCGGGTTTTCGTTTGCAGTTCCCACTTTCAAGGAAGCTGCTTGTTGTCCCAATTGGAACTGAGGTTGCAAATAACCCGAAAATTTGAAGGCATTCAACTTGTTTAGCAATTGATCGTGCACCTCCACTGTCTGTTGAACTTTTTCTAATGGAGTAGGCTCTTCGTCTTGAATTTGAGCTTTGGCTGCAAATACCGCAACAGCAAAAGCGAATGTTAAAATAATTTGTCTTTTCATAATTATTGACGGATATAAGTTTTATTTCGGGAGCAAAGGTGAAGTATTATTGTTTCAAAAATATTACGACATGGGTAAGAAATTATTTCTATTGATTTTTCGAGCCCTAAAAACAACATTTCGATCTGTTTATCTCCTCAAAATCAAGCCACCGGATGTTTGTAAACAATAACTAACAAAAATGTCAAGATTCGTATAGTTCAGATGAGGAAGAGATTGGCTATATTTGTGAAGAAGTGAACTTGACGACTTGTTTACATGGTCTCTCGATCACTTCGTCACTTATTCACATTCGTCCAATGAAAAAACAATTTTCGCGGCTTCTACCGCTACTCTGCATGGTTTCGCTCGCCGCAACAGCCAAAACCATCTATATCGCCCCCGACGGCAACGATGCCAACTCCGGCACTCTTTCGGCTCCTTTGGCCTCGGTGATGAAGGCGCAAGAAAAGATAGCTCCCGGCGACACGGTGCTGATCCGAGGCGGGACCTACCACATACCACCCGGGCAAATTGCCAGCCAAAAAGGGATTTATGCCTCGGTGAACGAGCTCGGAAAAAGCGGATTGCCGGGGAAAATGATACACTACATGGCCTGCCCCGGCGAAAAGGCTGTGTTCAACCTTTCGGACGTGAAGCCTGCCAACCTGCGGGTGATCGCCTTCAACGTCACCGGCTCGTGGATACACCTCAAGGGATTTGAAGTGGTGGGCACGCAAGTCACCATCCACGAACACACCCAGTCGGAATGTTTCCACAACGAAGGCAGCCACAACATCTACGAGCAACTCGCCATGCACGACGGGCAGGCCATCGGCTTCTACCTCACCAAGGGGGCCGACAACCTGATCATCAACTGCGATGCCTACCGCAACTGGGACTACACCTCCGAAGACGGGAAAGGGGGAAATACCGATGGCTTCGGATGCCACCCCCAACCGGGAGGCACCGGAAACGTGTTCCGTGGATGCCGCGCCTGGTTCAACAGCGACGACGGCTACGACTGCATCCGTGCCTACGAGGCCGTTGTGTTCGACAATTGCTGGGCATTCTACAACGGATACAACAGCCAGATGGTGAGCCTTGGCGACGGCAACGGCTTCAAGGCCGGAGGCTGGGGATTGACCAAGGACAAACGGGTGCCGGAGGTATTCCCCATGCACACCGTCCGCTTTTGCCTCGCCGTGGGCAATAAGCAAAGCGGGTTTTATGCCAACCACCAGCCGGGAGGCGGCTATTGGTTCAACAACTCGGCTTACCGCAACAACGTGAACTTCAACATGCTGAACCGTAGCTCCGACTTCACGCAGGACATGCCGGGATATGGCCACGTGCTGAAAAACAACCTTTCGTTCGAAGCCCGAACTGCCGACTTCAGATCGATAGATGTTGGAAAATGTACCTTGGAAAACAATTCGTTCTTTTCCAACCGTTCTCCCGAAAAGTCGGACTTCGAGAGCTTAGACGAAAAGGAGCTGACCACAGCCCGGAAAGCCGACGGCAGCTTGCCCGACATGCGATTCATGCGCCCGAAGAGTTCAAGCCCACTGGTAGAAACTGGATGCCTGTGAACAAGACCGTGACCTTTCACCGTACCTTTCACATCCTATCATTTTTTTTGAAATTTTCTGTTAAACGCACACTCGAAAGCAAAATAATTGTATTTTTGCAAGGTTAGCGGATAGCCAATAGCATTTAGCTTTTAGCAGCGAAGGGGCTTATTTATACTACGTCATTCACCAAACATTTTACATTATAACAGGATACACGATATGAAAAATGAATTATTACCAACCAGATTTGAAGGCATAGAAGAAAACGTCTATGCCGGTTTTTGGGTACGTGTGGCAGCCCGCTTATTAGACTTTGTCATTCTGCTTCCGATTGCGGGCCTGGTGCTTTATGTCAACAACATAAGCAAATCGGCCTATATGAATATGCTGCTGCCCAACCTGCTATTCGCCCTGGCATTCGAAGTGATCCTGGTGAAAGTGTACGGGGGAACGCCCGGCAAGCTCATCATGGGCTTGAAGATCATCCGCAAGGATGGCGACAGCGTGGACTGGAAAACCTCGTTCTTCAGATATTCCGTGCAATTCACCCTGGGTATCCTTAGTGCCTACGTGCTGTTCCTGACGCTCAGCCTGATCGACGACAACGCATACAACAGCGCAGGTTTCTTGCAAAAAAGCCAGCTCCTCTCGAAAGCCAACCCAGGTCCGATGCAAATACCCAACATCCTAAGTTTGGCATGGTACATTGCCGGAACGATCGTCTTGTTGTCCAATTCGAGGAAAAGAACCACCCACGACTTCATTGCCGGCACAGTGGTGGTGAAGGCTGCCTACTTGGACAAGATCCGGGAAGCGGCCAATGATGCCGAAACAGAAGAACCCACCGCCGTATAAAGCAAGAGAAAGAAGAATATCCCGTTGGGATGCTTCTACCCAAAGAGATGTTGAGAACGATTTGCGTAATCTGCGCAAATCGTTTTTATTTTGTATCATTGTTCGCTCTCTATAAGAGGTTTGTCTCCCAATATTTCCATACAAAATCTTTTTTCAACCACAAATATAACTAAAAAAACAAGCCACCCTTCCCGTCACGCACAACAAGCGTTTGAGAAGGATGGCAAAACGATGCCGGAGGCAAGCCTTAGGGCTGCGGAGCGGGCGTGGAGTTATCCTGTGCGTCCGTTTTGTCGGTCGAGCCGCGCCTGGCCAAGATCTCGGCATACCGCTGGCGCACCACGTTCATCACCTTCACCAACTTTTCCCATTCGGCGTTGCCGGTATAGGCCAGCGCCATCGAGTCCACATACCCCGCAAAAGCCGAAGCCGAGGTAGTGAGCGAAGTCCGCAGTTGCTTTGCCGACATGAAGTCGCTTTCGGCAAGCCCGGCACGCTTGTCGGACGATGCTGCACGGAATTCGTCGTTGGTGGTCCTCACCGCTTCGACCTCGCCGCTGAGGTCGAGTGCCGTCAAGGCCGAGGCATAAGGTTCCTTGGCAAGATCTATCAGGAAGTTGTCGGTGGCAGAAGTCTGGGCTTGGTAGTTGAGCCGGGAATTGTTGCGGTGCAAGTTCCAAAGGATGCCCAGGGTGGCGGCCGCCTTCTGCTCCGACTCCACTGCCGACAGCTCGAAATAGGCCAGCTTGCGCCCGAAGCGGGAGAAGGCCAGGTCGCGCGTCTGGTCTTTCCCGATGAGCAGCTCCGTGAAAGGATTCTTCTGCGGGTTGCGGACTGCAAATTCGTACTGGCTGGCAGCGGAGGTCAGGGTGCTTAAGTAGCCAGCCAGTGGAGCATCCGACACCAGAAGCGACACCTGGCTGCCGGTAGCATCGGCCACAGTGTCGCGGACAAACTGAATGAGTTCGACGTTGCGTAAACGTCCCATTGCGAAAGGAATTAATTTTTCCATAAAGTTTGAGGTTAAAGTATTAGACATGACGTTTCGAGACGAAACTATATTTGCAAATGATTCGGTTTGAAGTTAAACTTAAGTTTTTGTCCGTTTTCGGTTAAAAGCCATTCCGCCATCTGGTTGCACGGGGTGCGGAACTGTTGTTTTAACAATAGCCCCCTCCAAATTGTTTACACAGCACCGCATTTTTTCGAACAATGTCCCGCTGCATCCATGCAGGAGCTCGCCGTTTGCCAACGATACCCTCCCGCAAGCTTGCGGCTACCCTCCGTCGGCAAACGATGGCTTCCCGCACAACAGAAATTAACTAAAATCGCAAACGATGGCCTCCTGCGTGAATGAATGTTAACACCGTTGACCGACGGCACCCTCTCGCAAGCTTGCGGCTACCCTCCGTCGGTAAACGGTGGCTTCCGCGGGCATGTTTGAGGTCGTCGTCGGCAAACGGCGGGGGTGGAAGGGGAAAAGGATGGCTGGCTGTGTTGTCTTTACCCTCCAAACTGAGGGCATCTACAACGGTTGCCGGACTGGGATAATTCATCAGAACGTTGTTTTTACCTTCCAAACTGAGGGCATCTACAACAATATCGGCTTTATATAAGATGGAAACAATGTTGTCTTTACCCTCCAAACTGAGAGCATCTACAACATCAACAGTCAGGTAGAGGGAGAGTATAACGTTGTCTTTACCCTCCAAACTAAGAGCATCCACAACGTACCGAGCTGCGCATCTACGGGCATTACGGTTGTCTTTACCCTCCAAACTGAGGGCATCTACAACAATATGTTTCTAAGGTTGCTGAATCATCTAGTTGTCTTTACCTTCCAAACTGAGAGCATCTACAACATACGCAGCGCAATTAGACACGGCACTATCGTTGTCTTTACCTTCCAAACTGAGGGCATCTACAACCAAACTTAAGAGGTGCAAACCTAAGAGGTGGTTGTTTTTACCTTCCAAACTAAGAGCATCCACAACATGGTTTTTCGAATCAGCAGGATCGCAACTGTTGTCTTTACCCTCCAAACTAAGAGCATCCACAACTTCCAGCTCGGGGATGAGCTCGTGTACGATGTTGTCTTTACCTTCCAAACTGAGGGCATCTACAACATTTAGGAGAGATAGAGAAAGTAGAATTCCGTTGTCTTTACCTTCCAAACTGAGAGCATCTACAACTATAGTGGACGGCACAGATGTGGTGATGCTGTTGTCTTTACCTTCCAAACTGAGAGCATCTACAACCGTGGCTGGCTTCCATGTCGGAAGGCGGTATGTTGTCTTTACCCTCCAAACTGAGAGCATCTACAACTACACGGCAATGGTCTATTTGGCTAAGGCAGTTGTCTTTACCTTCCAAACTGAGGGCATCTACAACTATTTCATTACCGGGGAAAACGAGTTGGGAGTTGTCTTTACCCTCCAAACTGAGGGCATCTACAACGTACAATCATTAAGGGCATACAGACCCTTTGTTGTTTTTACCCTCCAAACTGAGAGCATCTACAACTGGAGATGGATATATCAATCCATTTACTACGTTGTTTTTACCCTCCAAACTGAGAGCATCTACAACTGAACCATGTCTTTCTTATGAGGATTCTATGTTGTTTTTACCCTCCAAACTGAGAGCATCTAC
>MKRS01000543.1 GCA_001897035.1 Bacteroidales bacterium 45-6 | reverse complement strand
CCTTTTTCCCAATCGATGATGGCGAATTCGACAAGCATGGCCGACTTGAACTTGACAATCTCTTCCAAGTTGAGTTCCTTGCCTCCATACACCTTGTTGAAAATGGAGTCGATCTCGCTTTGTGTGTAGTCTTCCGCATAGAATTCCTCGATCCCGTGATCCGACAAGCGGCAACCCACGCTGGCAAAGAAATCGTGCCGCACGCGCAAAGCGGCGATCAGATCGGCAAATTTGCTGATGGTGATGCCAGATACTTCCGCCAACTTCTCCACATAGGCCTTGAAATCGGCAGGCACTTCCACTGCCATGGCCTTGTCTGGACGCCAGGTGGGGAGCATTTTTACATCAAATCCTTCGTTTTTTACCGAAATATGGTATTCCAAAGAGTCGATGGGGTCGTCTGTGGTGCATACGGCTTCCACATTGTAATGCTTCATCAACCCGCGTGCCGAGAATTCGGGAGTGCGGAGTTTGGCCGTGCAAGTATCGTATATTTCGCGGGCAGTTTCAGGCTTCAGTATTTTTTCTACGCCGAATGCCGTTTTTAATTCCAGATGAGTCCAGTGATAGAGCGGGTTGCGCATGGTGTAAGGGACTGTTTCGGCCCATTTTTCAAATTTTTCCCAGTCTGAAGTATCTTTTCCCGTGCAAAAGCGTTCGTCCACGCCGTTGGTTCGCATGGCTCTCCACTTGTAGTGGTCGCCTGCCAGCCACACTTCGCTTAAGTTGTCGAATTGATGATTTTCGGCCACCAGCTTGGGGTTCAGGTGGCAGTGATAGTCGATGATTGGCAGTTTTGCCACATGCTCGTGGTAGAGTTCTTTGGCTGTGTCCGTCTCAAGGACAAAATCTTTGTCTAAGAATACCTTCATTATAGAATTTTATTTTAGTTAATTATTTTATAGTCAACTTGCTGTTTAGCCTGTTTGGCGCCTGTTTGGCGCATTTGATGAAATTGTTTTTCGTTACTACAGTTTCTCTGTTAAGGCAGCTTGGCCATGGTGTTTTTAGTAATACGGTATTGACAGATTCATCGTTCCAAGCTAACTGCCAATGGCAAATTTAGAAGCACCAGTTTTCTGATAACGGGGAGGGATTGACTTCAATTAGTTTCTCCCCCCTATATTTTTTCATTTAAGATCGTTGTTCATCCTTCAGCTCTATCACTTCTGCATCCGTGATGCGGCCTGAGTCGAAGGACAAGCGCATGATTGTCCGCGTTGTATGAAATCCATGTTTTCCCGCTGCTCCAGGGTTGACGCTCAAAAAACCATATCTCTTGTCATAAATCACTTTCAGAATGTGGGAGTGGCCGCAAATAAAAATCTTTGGAGGAGCAGTGGTCAGAATTTTCATCACCCGCGGGTTGTATCTCCCGGGGTATCCCCCGATATGCGTCATCAGCACGTCCACCCCTTCCATGTCGAAGCGGAGTTTTTCCGGAAATGCAGCCCGCAGCCGAAAGTCGTCGATGTTGCCATGCACCGCCCTGAAAGGCTTTATACTCTCGAACCGTTCGGCAAGCTCCATGCTGCCTATGTCGCCGGCATGCCATATCTCGTCGCAGTCGCGGAAATATTCCTCAAAACGGTCGTCCCAGAGGCCGTGTGTGTCCGAAAGCAACCCGATACGCTTCATGAGAGCAAGAAGCTAAGATCGCTCTCCTTGTTCAGTTCCACGATTTCTTTCCCTTTTTTGAAAATACGTGCCGTGCGGTTTCCTATTAGCTTTATCTTGTTGCCTTCTATCCAAAGCATGGTGGCTTCGCGCAGTCCCACCACAAACACTTGGGGGTTTTCTTCAATGAATTCCAGAATGCGCATTTCGCGCGTTTCTCCCCCATGGTTGCTTGGATGGTGGTCAAGGTAATGCGGGTTGATTTGGAAGGGGACAAGGCCAAGCGTGTCGAATGTCTTCGGGTCGATGATGGGCATGTCGTTGGTGGTTCTCAGGGTGGGGCAGGCTACGTTCGATCCGGCGCTCCATCCTATATAAGGTGTTCCGGACGCTACTTTTGTGCGGATAGCTTCCATCAGCCCCGTGTCATGGAGCATACGCACCAATTTCCAGGTGTTTCCCCCGCCCACAACGATCGCCTTTGCCTCTTTTACAGCTTCGACAGGATCTGCAAAACGGTGGATGCCTTTGACGGTGTAGCCTAACTCGGAGAAACGGTCACTCACTTTCTGTTCGTATTCATCGTAAGAAAAGGTGACGGCTGCATAAGGGATAAACAACACTTCCATCGGCCTATCGCCTAAAAAGGCTTGGATATTGTGTTTGGGGTAACTTAGATAGGCTTCGCCCGGGTTGGTAGAGTTGCTAAGCAATAATAATTTCATTGTTGGGTCTGGTTGATAATAATTGTATTTTTGAGGTTCTAAGGTCAATGAAACGTACCCTTTTTACCTTCAAAGATTCTCAAAGATAGCTCATTTTTCACGACTCAAAAAGGTTTCGTTCGAAAATCGGGCAAATTGTTTAGATAAAATTACATGGATAAATATTCAGAGATACCGAAAAAGTCTTATATTTGTTTTTATTAATTTTAGAAATATAGTTGAACTTTACATGAAAGAGTTAATCACAGGTGACCAATCTTGATTTTCATGCAATTACATAACGTAGTGATAGGGAAATCATAGAGGTTGCAACCGCCTAACAATAATAAATTTGATCGTATGAAAAAAAAGTATGTTTATGTAGCTACGGCGCTTTTGATAGCAGGTAGCATCACCTTTAGTTCTTGTATTGGTTCTTTTAGCCTGACACATAAGGTGTTGTCTTGGAATCAGACCCTCGACAATAAGTTTGTGAACGAATTGGTATTCATTGCCCTCCACATTGTGCCTGTGTATCCGGTGGCCATTGTTATTGATGGCTTGGTAATCAACTCCATCGAATTCTGGACTGGTGATAATCCCATGGAGGCTGGCATCGTGAAGAAGGTGCAAGGTCAGAGCGGGGTTTACACCGTGGAGACCTTGAAAGACGGATATAAGATCAAGGATGAAAAAGGACAACAGATGAACCTTGTCTATGACAAGAAAACCAACACATGGAACATGGTAGCCGACGGTCAGACCACGAAGTTGTTGAAGGTGGTGGACAAGGACAATGCCGTCGTATATGTGAACGGACAGGAAAGGAATGTAGCTTTGAATGCTCAGGGCGTGCTTGCTTTCAAAGAGTCGGTTGACAACAGCCGGTTTGTGGCTCAAAAATAAATACTGGTACTGAGTTTCGTTTTGTAGTCAGTTTTGTTGGGGGGAGAATGTGTTTCAAACAAGGAATACATTCTCCTTTTTTATGTTGGTGATTTCCGGAATGGTGGAGGAATCGGATCCGGAACGTCCCTTATCTCTTCAGCTTGTCCAAAATGGAAGATTTGGTGGGGAAGATGGTATTCAGCGACTTGTAAAGTTCTTGTTTGGTTTCTGCGTCGGATTTACCAAACACTTGGGCTATTTCATCAAGCTTCGTGTTGCTGAAAAACAGCAGGTTTGCATTGCTCGTTTTCACTTCCTTAAGCTTCGGCAACAACTCCAGCGCCGAATAGATTTGGCCTTTTCCCCTCTCCACGTTCGAGGCCATGTCGTCCAATCCCAGACGGTGATATTGGTACCACAGTTGGTGGAAGGGCTTCATGCTTTCTTGGGTCAGCCCCAAGGCCAAAGCGTAGCGATTGCGATCGTTTTCGAAGGCTGTCCATCCTTTCACTCCAAACGACTGTGCTGCGTTGACGATCTGCATCGCTGTTTCGAAATAGGATGCGCCGCCGTTGGGGGCGAACGAGTCGTAGTCTAACCCGATCACAATGTAGGCGTAGAATGAGACCACTGCAATCAGGTTGCTCGATATGTTGTTGGGGGTGAATTCAAGCATTTCGCCCTCGGTGTAGGTGAATGTGAAATCTACATCCCGGTAGTTGAACAAGGGTGTGATGTAGGATGAGTTATAGACCGGCCTGTTGGAGGTAACCTGGATTTCTCCCGAAAAATTGTCGCCACTCATCGAATTGAGGATGATGTTGAACGTGCAGTCGATTTTTTCGACGGTCGAAAAGTTCGATCCTGTCCATTTCGTGCCGTTGATAAACTGTTCGAGGGCAGTTTGGAGGGTGGCGAAGACAGTCTTGTCCGAGCCTGATATTTTTGAGGTGTTCAGGTTCAGCTTGGCATTGAGCTCTTGTGCGCTCAGAGTGATAGAGAAAAGCAAGAATGCCAGAAATACCGGTACTTTTTTATTCATTCCTAACTGCCGGGGATTTATTATGATAAAACGTTGTTGCAAGGCGAATATTGTCCGCGTCAGAACCGTAGTTGCATCGAAACGCGTAATCCGCTCTTTTTTACCCCTTCTCTGTCTATGTAATTGAGCCTTCTCACGTAATCGACACGGAAAATTCGGAAAATATTACTCAACCCCATGTTCATCTCCAGGTAGGGTTCGTTGTTCATCTTTCTGGTGTAGTCGGGGAAGAGGTAAAGGTCGTGGTTGATCAACGGGTTGTTTTTGCTGAATAACGTTCCCATACAGCCGCTTATTCCCATCACTTCTCGCAGGTGTAGCCTATTCACGTATGGGATCTTTTTGCATAGCCATCCCTGGAAGTGGTAGTTCACATCCCAGCACATTTGTCTGTCGTTGATGAATTCCAAAGGGCTGATGAGCGAAAAACTTTCGCTCTGGATGGTGTAGGAGTTGTTGGCGTTGGGAGCTAAGAGCAGGGGGTAGGGAAGTGTCCCCCAGACTTTTTCTATCTTGAAGGAAGTCTTTAGTTGGCCGAAACTCGCCAGCCATAGATCCTTGATGATGTGCAGCTGGAGCCGGTTGTAATGGTATTGGCCTCCCAGAAAGTCTTTCAGCCCCAGTGTGTGGGTCAGGCTCACCACAAAGCGTTCGTCCGGAATGTTTTTCCGCTGGTTGTTCCTCACATAGAAGCGTTCGTTTGTGGCAAATCTGAGGATGGAGGAAAATTCCGTTGTTTGCAGTTTTTCCACTTCGTGAAACTCTCCAAAATCGCCGTAAGTGTTAAACTTCAGATCTCCGGCAGGAATCTCTTTCTGCGATTTCAATAGCAGGCGGAAGGAAAGCCCGTTGAGGAATTCCTTGTTGTAGGCCAGTTGCGTTCTATGGGCGTAAGTCATTCTCTGCAATTGGCGGTAGCGTAGGATCGACATGAATATGTTGTCCCTTTTCGAATAGAGGTAGTTTTCTCCCAGCACATTCAGGTCGTATTCGCACGAAACGGTGAGGTTGTTTTGGGGAAATTCCTGCGGATATAGTTTGGGGTTGTTGAATGCCCAAGTCGTTGCTGTTGAATATTTGAATGTTTGGTCTTTGAACCCGTATGCCCCGTATGCGGTGAGGAAGAGGTGCGGGTGCAGGTTGGCGGTGGTCACCGCCGTGAGCCTGAGGCGCGACCCTTCTATGGAGTTGGCGCTGTAGAAAGAATCGAATGTGCCGAGGCTCACCTTGTTTTTCTCCCCTTTCTTGGACAAAGGAATATAGTTGTTGGTGAGCAGGTCGATTGTCTTGATTGAGTATTTGATGAAAGGGATCGACGATATTCTGTTCACGATGCTGTCACTCAAATATTCCCGGTTGTGCTTGGTGGAGGTGATGGCGCGCTTGCTGTTCCAGAAGCTGCTGTCGCGGGTGAGGTAGTTGTTTTCGTAAACGATTCTTTGCTTTGAATTATAAACGGAGTCGGGCTTTTTGAGGAATTGGAAATTGTTGTAATAGCGTCCAAACTCGATGTAGTTTTTCAAGATGCCGAAAGCCGATATTTTAGTGGTGATGGACAGCCGCGAAGGTACCCACACTTTGGGGAGAAGCTCCTCGAAATTTTGATAAATGACAAATTCCTCCACATAGTTCACGTTCATCGATTTGGAAATTTTCATTACCACCCGCTTGATGGTGTAGTTGCCGTCAGCGGAGACATACAAGTTGCCCACAAATCCCAAGTCCATGATGGAACTTGGCCGGAAGCAGAGGTTGATGTAGTCCTTCCCTTGGATGCTAACCGTGTCTATTATTTCCCAGCGGTAAACATTGGTGGCGTATTTATTGTTGAGCGGGGCGATAATTTTGTTGAAAAAAAGGCGAAGCTCATTTTTCCGGATGTCCACCGGTTCGAGTATTTTCACAAAGTCCTCGCAGGCGTCCTCGGCATGAAGCTCGTTGGTGATGCCATAGATTGCCCGTCCATGCACTACCTGAGTTCTGCTCGAGGGAGAACGGCGGTAGTAGTTGGTGGCAAAGGATTCGTACATGGCGAGCGGCAAGATGGAACGGTTGCTTACCGTGGAGGTGTCGGTGTATTGCTTTACGAAGGGCCACCGGCGGAATATTTTCTTGTTCGGGTTGAAATTGTTCCAGGCAAACATCAGCTTGTCGTAAACCTCGTAGCTACAGTGCTCTTGTTGATAATATTGGTAGTCATCTTTCTTTTCAATGACCTTTTCCACGATTTTCAATGCCTCCTTGGTGCTCTTGAAATTGGTCTTTTCGGGCAGCACGATATTGTTGTTCACCTCTTGGGGCGGTAGTTGGAATACGCAGTGGATCGAGTCGGAGGAGTATGCGTAGGGATCGGTCTTGTTGCTTTTGCATCGTAGTTCCAAGCAGTTGACGCACGCCAAGATGAGAATGATCAGGCACGATCGCTCCTTCATGGATATGGGTCTTTTGCTGGGCACTAGCATCATTCTTCGATTGAAGGTTTCTGGATAATAAAAACGGACAACAAGAAATAATATTTTGATTCTCCTTGCTTGTCCGTCTTTTTTGTATTTCTCGCCTTTACTTTTATTCCGTCAGTTTGCGGTAACGCATTCTTCTGGGTTCTTCGTTTCCAAGGCGGG
>MKRS01000542.1 GCA_001897035.1 Bacteroidales bacterium 45-6 | reverse complement strand
GAATAGGAATTTTAATTTAGCTTCTGTTTTGAAATAAGATCCCTTGAACCCACCGATGAGTCTTCAATGGTTATTTGATCGAAATTTCAATACTATTGAAGGCAAATACACAGGATATTTAGTCACGAATGATTCGAATATAAACGAAACTTCGGAATCCTTGTGGATTTCACCTGGATACACTGGGTATGGCAGTGCTGTTTCTTTTTCTAGTGACACGTACTATGTCGTTGATCAACTGTTCGATTTCACAAGAATTAGTTTTACTGTAACTGCTTGGATTTGGATTCCATCTAATTTCAGTAGTGCTTATGCCGATTATTTCACATTATTTACTCATTGTAAACGAGTGAAAACAGACCAATGTTTACATTTAGTTGTTGGAAATGGGAATCTTCGTTTGGGATTCTTTGATGATGACTTAGTAGGCATTAGCTTATTGAAACCAAAACAATGGTATCATGTTGCCTATGTTTATAACAAATCGACATCAACACAATTTATCTATCTCAATGGAAACTTAGATGGAAGTCGAATATCTGCAGCTTTGAAAACTAACTCGACATTTATAAGACTTGGACCGATACGATCCATTCAGCAGACAAATTATGAGGATGGTTATATTGATAGATTATTATTTGTTTCAAATGCCAGAAATGCTTCAGATATTCTTAATGAAGCAACACTCGTTGCATATTATACATTTGATAATTCGTTTAATGATTCTGGACCTAATTCTATCAATAGTACCACTCAACTTTCAACTGCATTTTATCAAAACGGTCGATTCAATGAAGCATTGATGATTAATTCATCGAATACATCATATTTTCAAGTGTCTGCTCTATATTATCTTGGTCTTTCTAATTATTCATATTCGTTTTCTCTCTGGATTTATCCATTTATCACCAACGGTACTATTCTGCAAGTGAGTTCATCCAATAACTGGTCTGTACCGATGATTGGATTTAATAAAGATGGATATCTCACTATTCAAACTTTGAGTCTCTATGGTATATACAGTGCAACATATAATTATTCATTATTGCCATTGAATACATGGACACATGTATGTATGACTTATTCGAGTACAAATGGAATTCGACTGTTTGTCAATGGATTACTGGTAATCAGTAATAACGTGTTCACGGATTATAAAGCAAGTAGTGATCGATGTACGATTACGATTGGTACGTCTCTCAATCAAAATGCACAATTTCATGGAATGATTGATGATCTCAAGATTTTTTCACGTGAATTGAATTCAATTGAAATTC
>MKRS01000541.1 GCA_001897035.1 Bacteroidales bacterium 45-6 | reverse complement strand
CAAGTGTTTTGCTTGCAAAAAATCGGGCTGCCAGTTTGTCGGCGTTGGTGAGATAGCCTCCGCCGTTGTTGCGGATGTCGATGATGATTCCCTTGCAGATGCTCATCCTGCTGATAATCTGATCGAGGTTGCTGTCGCCGAAATTGTCCGAAAAACTTCCGTAATAGATGTATCCGATATTGTCATTCAGGATCTTATATTTCAGTCCTCCCACAATCTGGTAGTCTGTTCCGAGGTAGTTTTTTTGAATTTTCTCGTCAAAATTGTCGGGATATTCTTCTTTCCAACTCCAGTTCCGTGCCAAGTCGTGGGCTGCAGACAGGTTCACATGGCCGTCCCGAAGTTCACCGATCATCTCCCCCAAAACGGAGAACAACGCTTCGTCGCTCATGTTTTCGCTTATTCGCGCCGCGTAAACCGTGTGGATGGAATCCCAATTGACCTTTTTGTAGTCGAAAAAGCAGTAGTTTTCGTTCATGATTTTCCACAACGCTTCAAAATTGCCCTTTTGGGTGTCTTTTAATTTTTCTTCCTCGAAGCACGATGAAAAAAACAGCGGGAGGGCGATAAGTAGTAAAAACGGTGTTCGAAATCTTAGTTTTTTCATATTCAATTCTTTGCATTGAAGAAATACTACAACAAAAGTCCCTTGAACTTGTCGAAAGAATAGCGGTAATAATTCAAATCGATCTTTCCCGATGTTCCGGGAATTTTTCCTTTGTGCGAAAATTGCCAGATCACCCAGTTGTCAATCTCATCGGTAGGCTTATTTCCCAGGTCGCATATCCAGATTGGGTTTTTCGGAAAATGATCCTTCACATACAATTCGTAGCATTCCTTGTTGGTGTAGATCACGGGCAGGCAACCATAAAAATTGCGGAGCTTTTTCTCGAATACCTTCAATTCAGCCACTACTTTGCTCCGCTTTTCCTTGTCGGAGCTGTATTTGTTTCCAGGCGAATGCTCCACGTCGATGGCCGGGACGAGGTCGCCTTTTTTGCAGATAGCCTCTTCAATAAAATGCTTTGCCTGGATCTCGCCGGAGGTGATGAAACTGAAAAAATGGTAGGTCCCAACCTTGATGTTGCAAGCTTTGGCCTGCCGGTAATTCTGCCGGTATTCCCTGTCGCAAAGCGAAGAACCCTCCGTCACCTTCAGGTAAACGAACGAAATGTCCTTGTCTCGAACGGTGTTCCAGCTGACAACTTTGTTGTGGTGCGACAAATCGATTCCTTTCACCTCAAACTGGCTGTCGAAGCCGGTTTCTTGAAAATCCCGGTAGTCGGGATATAACTTGTGGAACACAAAATAGCCGAGTGCCATAAATGACAAAGCAAGCACCGCACGCACGATGAACTTTGTCATTGGGTTCGTTCTCTTGCTTTTTGAAGTTCTTTTTCGAGAAGTATTGACTTTCGCCATCGATTTTTATTTGTATAAGAAACGGCGGATACTTCGCTTGGGCGTTTTTTCAAATTCGGAGTCACGCAACTCAAAATTCACCACCTTGCTGTAGTTCGGCAATTTGTTGTTCACCGTTTCGAGCATTTCGCTAAATATAGATTTCAATTTATCCGCTCCAATATTTTCTTTTTCAATTACTTCGGTATCGGGGACAATAATCACCTCCAGCTTGTGGTTGCGCTCCACGATCAATGATTCGAGTACGTATTTTTCGTTGTTGAATTTTTCCTCAATTTCCTCCGGATAAATGTTTTGCCCGTTTGCCCCAAGGATCATCGACTTGTTGCGCCCTTTGATGAAGATGTAGCCTTCCTTGTCCATCGTGGCCAAGTCGCCCGTGCGGAGCCATCCGTCGTCCGTGAAGACAAGTTTCGTGGCTTCCGGGTTTTTGTAATATCCCATCATGGTGTTGGCCCCCTTCACGAGAATTTCTCCGACAACCTGTTCTGGGTCTGCGGAGTCAATTTTCACCTGCATCCGGTTGACAGCTTTTCCGCAACATCCGGGCTTGTATTTTGTCCAATATTCATACGAAATCAGCGGGCCGCATTCGGTCATTCCATAGCCCACGGAGTATGGAAAGCCAATTTTTGTGAGGAAATCGCCCCCCTCGCTGTTGAGTCCTGCACCGCCAATGACCACCTGGTGAAGTTTTCCTCCGAAAGTCTCCATCAGTTTCTCCCTCACTTTTTTGTACACCACATTCCGAAGAATCGGAAGTTTGAGCAAGATGCTCGCCGGTTTTTTCTCCAATTCGGGGAATATTTTCCCCCGTACAATTTTTTCGATAATCAAGGGGACGGCCAACACGAGCGTAGGCTGTACTTTCTGGAATGCCTTGAGGAGCACTTGTGGCGAAGGTGCCCGACCTAAGAAATGGATGTGGCAGCCTTGAGCCAAGCTGAGCAACACCTCGAAAGCCAAGCCATACATGTGGGCCATCGGCAACATGCACACAAGGCCGTCGCCGGGTTTTACGAAGGAAATGTTGTCCACCGCAAATCGAGTATTCGACCACAAGCTGCGATAGGGAAGCATCACCCCTTTGGGGCTGCTCATGGTGCCGGAGGTGTAGTTGAGCACGGCCAATTCTTCGGGCGATTCCCGGTAGAAATCCAATTTTTCAGGATTTAGCCCTTCGGGGTATTTTGCATTGAAAATGTCGTTCATGCTCTTGCAAGTCTCCACCACACGGTCGTCCGTAGTGCTGACGATCGAAAAATCTTCCATAAGGACGATATGTTTCATCGTTTTCAGCGATTCGGCTTTCACCTTGCTCTTTGTGACTGAATCGGCGAAGAAGACAACAGACTCGGAATGATTCACAATGTCTTGTATGCTGTCGGCATGGAAATCGTGCAATATCGTCACCACCACTGCACCATAGGACACGGTTGCGAAGAAGGAAATGGCCCAATGCGGCGAATTTTTCCCGCAGATAGATATTTTGTCACCTGGATTCACTCCCATGGCGGCAAAGAGGATATGCAATTCCTTGATTTTCCGTGCAAAATCCTTATATTGATAGCTCGCCCCTTCCAAGTCGCTCAAGGCGGGTCTGTTCCAGTTTCGTTTAAAGCTCTCTTCGTAGAAGCTTAGAAATCTTTCGTCCATTTTTAATCGTTTAGCAGTTCAGAACTCGATTTAGGTATTAGATTGACTGTTGGTCAATACAAACATACTAAAAAACTTTTTCATTGAAAACAGTGACGAGAAAAAGTTGCGGGGTAAAATGTTGGCGCGTGTTCGGTTGATCCGCTAAGGTTTTCAGAACTTTTCGATAAGCTGTTATGCCGGAGGCTATGGTTTATTGGTTCCATGGCAGTATTTCGAAAAAAATAGATCAATTAAATTGATAAGGCTGATTTTTTTTGATGTGTCAAGTAGCTTGCCCGCACCCGTAACCTGCATCTCGTTTGTTAGAACAACAGATAGTTGCTTTTTCAATGCAAGGCGCAGGCGGTAAATCTGTTCAATCGGCGGTGTTGGATGGATGTGGGTATGTGTTGTTTTGTAGCTCCTTATTGTGCAGATTGTTTTGTTCTGAAAAAGTGTAAGTTTTTGATATACAATAGCATGTGTTTTGTGTTTGTTGCTTTTTACTGTCATTTCAGTAATCTTCTCATATTTTATTGTCAAATTAGTGTTGATTTGCCGTTTATTTGATAAATTTGCAGCGTCAATGAGGAAAATAAAGTCTATTTGTATGTCTTGTTGGCCTTATTAAGTGAAGATTGTTTTTATATCTAAAAATTACAAATTAATGGTAGTTGGTGTTTTAAAGGAAATCAAGCTTGCGGAAAAGCGAGTTTGCATGACTCCCGCTGGAGTCGATCAAATGGTAAAACATGGTCATACGGTGTTGGTGGAAGTCAATGCTGGTGTTGGAAGTGGGTTTTCAAACGAATCCTATCTTGCAGCTGGAGCTGAAATTGTTGCTACACCCGAAGAGATCTTTGAACGTGCCGACATGGTGATGCACGTGAAAGAAATTCAGCCAAGCGAATACAAGCTGCTTCGCAAAGGCCAAATCGTGTTCACTTACCTTCATCTGGCTGCCGACCTTGAACAAGCCGAGGCTTTGATGGCAAGCAAGTGTGTTGCCATTGCGTATGAAACAGTTCAGACGGCTGATGGAAAATTGCCATTGTTGCAGCCGATGAGCGAAGTGGCTGGCCGTATGGCTATACAGGAAGGTGCCCGCTTTTTGGAAATGCCTCAGGGTGGCAACGGCGTATTGCTTGGAGGTGTACCCGGAGTAGCTCCAGGCAAAGTAGTGGTTATCGGTGGAGGAATCGTTGGTACGAATGCGGCAAAAGTGGCAGCTGGAACGGGAGCCGATGTAACTATTTTGGATATGAACATCGAGCGGCTCCGCTATTTAGATGATATTCTTCCTGCTAATTGCAAAACAATCGTAAGCAATCCTTACGTCCTTTTGGAAGAATTGAAACAAGCGGATTTGGTCATTGGTGCTGTGTTGGTTGCTGGGGCGAAGGCTCCAAAATTGGTGACACGGGAGATGATCGCCCAGATGAAAAAAGGTGCCGTGATGGTGGACGTGGCTATCGATCAGGGCGGATGTTTTGAAACTTCGAAGCCAACTACACATGCTGAACCGGTGTTCGACGTGGAAGGTGTGATCCAATATTGTGTGGCCAATATGCCTGGTGCTGTGGCCCGTACCTCTACATTGGCCTTGACTAATGCGACTTTGCCTTATGCTTTGGCACTGGCCGACAAAGGTTGGGTGAAAGCATTGGAAGAAGACAAGGCTTTGGCAAAAGGCTTGAATATCTTGGATGGCGAAATTGTGTTCGCCCCCGTGAAAGAAGCACTTTGTGTAGCATGACATAAGGAATATTAAACTAAAAACGGCTTCAATCATGTATTGAAGCCGTTTTTAGCGAAGTATTTATTTCTATGTCTTACGAATATTGGTATCTGTTCCTTCCAAGTTTTTTTCGGTATAGGAAATTAATACCATATTTCGCGCATTTCAGATTCGGAGAAGTCGTTGTTGCCTTCTTTCTGATTTCCTTTTCCTTCAAAGCTGTATTGTGCATAGGTTTGTGAGAATTCGGCAACGCCATCATTCCACTCTGGATCATTGTCAGTCAATAAGAGATCTTTAGCCAATGGATTTGTTTCGTCCAGCTTCTGATCGTTCTTCAAATTGGGGTCTGTTTTCTTTTTCATAATCAATAAGATTTGTTGGGTTAGACATCAATTTAAACTGGAGAATTAGACAAGCCCAATTTACTGCGATTTGGTGAAATACGCAAGCATTTCGGGTGGCAATTCATTGGTTAATTGTTAATAATAATTAATCAAACGTCCTTGGGTTGAAAAAAGTGGATTCATCAAATCAAGTTTTCGATAAAATAAGTGGGATAATTAACTTATTCTTGTCCTAAAATGACCTCAATTTGGTGAATGATGGACTTCGTGCCGTCGTTGAGTATCACAAAATTTGCCTTTTTGATTTTGTCTTCGTCCTGCATCTGGCTTTTGATCCTTGCCTCAACTTGCTCTCGGGAAGCATTGTCGCGTAGCATGGTGCGATGGATACGAGTTTCTAAGGGGGCATATACCAAGATCACCTTGTCAACAAATTGATCGAAACCAGATTCGTAGAGAATGGCAGCTTCTGTGGCTACTGTTTTTTTCCCGGCATTCCGTTGCTTTTCCACCCAATCAAAAAAATGCTGTTTCACAAAAGGGTGTATTATTTTGTTTGCGAGTTGCAACTTTTCTGGATCGTTGAAAATAATGGAGGCAAATAGTTTCCGGTCAATGAATCCTTTTTCATAAAGGTTGCTTCCGAAAGCTTCCGTCAAGGCTGATTTCAGCTGGGCAGAGGTATCGAGTAAGGATTTGCTTTCAACATCTGCCACATACACCGGAATGTCCATTGTTTCCATCAACCGCGACACGACTGATTTTCCGCTACCTATTCCTCCTGTGATTCCAAAGATTTTCACGGTCAACTATTTTTTAGTTTTTTCGAGGATGAATTCCACTGAAGCTGGCCGGATGGAGATATTTTGTATGTAGTTTGGACTCTCCGTCAGCCGCAGTTTCACCACGCCGTTGGTTGCTTGTTCCAGTTCGGTATAATCGAGATTTATGCTGAAGTCGCTTGCAGAGATGTTGTTGAAATCCTTGAGCGAAACTGCAAAGGAGACCGACACGTTGGAGGGGAAGAACACGGCCTCGGTGCCGAAAGGTTGGTTCAGGCAGGTTATAGGCACGGTGAGTTCCTTTTGTGCAAATTCTGCCACAGGAATGGTCACATGCACAAAGTCGGGTCTGAACCGCACCTTGTCCTGCTGCCGGATATGGAGTTTGAATACGCTGTTTTTCTCCAGGTCTTCAAACTTGTTGCTTGTGGTGAAGGCCACGTTGAGTTTGTCCAATATTTCTTCGGAAGAATATGCCGTGACGCTGTCGGGCTTCACTTCAATGTCGCCGCTGAGCAAAAAATTGGGAACGGTGGTGACTTCGCCGTCGAATATCACGGGCACTTTTTTTGATTTCAGAAGCGAATAATCCAAAGAAATGCGTGCCGGATTGTATCGCAACAGAGTCGTCGATTTTTCAAATTTGTTTTTGATAAGTTGCGCAAGCTGGTCGTCTTTCAAGAGCGTATTTTCGGCCAAGATATAGTTCCGCACATTGATTTCGATGGTGTCATTTCCGTTGAGTACAAATGAGCGAAAGAGTGTTAGGCCTTTGTCGGAGACTCCCACGTTGATTTTTGAAGGGAGGTCGTTTTTGAGCAAGACGCTGTCGGGAATGCCGGTGTATTTGATCGGGATTTCAATGGTGGCCTCGAAGGTTTGTCGAAGTACGAGGATAAACCAAAAAGTGGCTGACAGCAACAAAAAAAAGGCAAAAGTCAGAATTTTGTGCCACTCGACATGGAGTCCCAAAAT
>MKRS01000540.1 GCA_001897035.1 Bacteroidales bacterium 45-6 | reverse complement strand
ACCACTTTTACTTTGGGTAGGTGCTTCTTGAGGTACTGGCCTGTGAAGCAGATGTTTTCCCAAAGATAGTCTTTCAACTCCGCCAACCACTCGTCTCCATCCTGATACACGGCTTGAGCCGCTAAGTAGGCAAAAATATGTCCTTCTTCCAGCTCGCTTGCTTTCAGGTAATTGTAGAATTTATTCCGTAAACCGGCATTCGACACGACGGAAAAGGAACTGACTATTCCAGCAATATTGAATGTCTTGCTGGGTGCCATGAACGTGATGCTGTTTTCGGCCGCTTTCTCCGAAACGGAGGCGAACGGCACGTGTTTGTGCCCGTTCAGTGCCAAATCCGAATGTATCTCATCCGAAACGACCAGCACCTGGTTGTGGTGGCATATTTCGGCCAGCTCCGCCAATTCGTCCTTCGTCCACACCCTGCCTCCCGGATTATGGGGGTTGCAGAGGATAAGCACCTTGGCAGTTTTGGCCTGCTCCTTGAGTGCTTCGAAGTCCATCCGGTAGTTTTCACCGTCAAAAACCAACTCGTTGTACACAACCTCCCTGCCGTGAAGCGTCGGGATGATGCGGAAAGGATGATATACCGGCGGTTGTATGATTACCTTGTCTTCCTTGGTGGTAAAGCAATCGATCACGAAAGCGATTCCTTTCACGATCCCCGGTACAAAGCTGATCCATTCTTGCTCGATGTGCCAGCCATGATGGCGAAAAACCCACCTGATGATGCTTTGGTAATAATCATCCGAAGGACAGGTGTATCCGAATATGCCATGTTCGGCACGTGCGGATATGGCTTCCTTCACGCATGGGGGACTGGCAAAATCCATGTCCGCCACCCACATCGGGATCAGGTCGGAATGCCCGTAGCGTTGCTTCAGCACGTCTAATTTCAAAGCGTTGGTGCCCTCTCTATTGATGATGGCATCAAAATTATATTTCTTCATGAAAAGCTATTGAATAATGATAAAACACCAAAATCGGAACTATGTTCTGATTCCAGTCAAAAAAATGCCGTTTCCCTATTCCGCAAAATATGCGAATTCGAAGGCCAAATTGTCATGTACTTCCTTTCGAAGGGTCTCGTTACCTGTTTGGAAATTTGAGATTTCCGCAAGGATGCTTTCTCCAAGAACCGGATTGCGGCGGCCTATTTGTTTGAAGCAGACCAATGCGCTGTTGCGCAGGACGACGTCTTCCCCCAGCGTGTCGCTCCAGATGTGGGGAAGGCCATTTAATTTGTCAAACGAATTCAATTTGCCGGTGAGCAAGAGCCGCCCAAGTAACCAGTAGGCCGTGGCTCTCAGCGACTCATTCTCGCTTTGCGCCCACTCCAATGAAAGCTTTTCGGCGTTTGGCAATTGCTGTAACAAGTTGATTGCGATTTGCTCCCTCATTTCCTGGTTGGGGATGTCCAAAGTCCACTTGCTGGCTAATTCGTCCGTGAACTCATTGATGGGAAGGAGCATCGTCGCCAATATTTTTAGCTCGCGGGTGTCTTGCTCCCAAAGCAAGGTGGCCAACTCGGCATCGGGATTGTAGCGACTGGCAATCTCCTTGATTTGCGAGATCATGAGCCCGAAATTCAATTTGTAAACCAAGCCGTATTTGCGCATTCCCGCCGATGCTTCTCCGTTCATCGCTATGCGGCATCGCTTGCGAATTTCCTGTAATGTTGCGTGATAATCCATTTCGTCAAATAACGTAGTCTACAGCTTTGCGTTCGCAGGCTGCTTCCCGCACGAAGGGGAGGATAGCTTGGTGAAGCGGGTGGTTTTGGTACACATCGAGAGTTTCTTTGCCTTCCAGTTCGGAATACAGCAGGACATCAAAATTTGCACCGCCCAAAAAGTCGATGCCCACTTCCAAATGACGCAAGCCCTCGATTTTTCCATTCAGGGCCTCTAATTTTTCCTTGATTAAGGCTGCGTTAGTTTCCTTGTTGTTGCCGTGGGCCTCTTCCTTGAGCTTCCACATCACGATATGTTTCACCATAGTAGTCTGTTTTTCTAATGAAAGACAAAAATAGCCCATTTATTTCAAGTGAGGCTGCTAAAAAGATGAATTCTTCGCTTTGTGTGAAAAAAAATTAAGCTTTTTAGATACGGGCTAAGTGCTTTTTCCAAGTCTATTAGCTACCTTTGTTGTAGCTAAAGGGCTCATCAATTTGACTTGGCAAATCACAGTATCTAATGTAGATAATTCAATAAATAATTTTCAAACGATATGAAAAATAGAATCTTGGTGACCGGAGGAGCAGGTTATATCGGCTCGCACACGGCAGTGGAATTACAAAATGCAGGCTACGAGGTGAT
Source organism: Bacteroidales bacterium 45-6 (assembly GCA_001897035.1). Taxonomy (GTDB): domain Bacteria; phylum Bacteroidota; class Bacteroidia; order Bacteroidales; family Dysgonomonadaceae; genus UBA1309. The sequence goes on along the minus strand of MKRS01000540.1, from coordinate 4,599 downwards.
AATTATCGACGACTTGTCCAATTCCACGGCAGATTCCATTGATGGAATAGAACGGATCACCGGCAAACGCCCGATTTTTGAAAAGCTCGATTGCAACGACTTCGTGGCTCTTGAAGCCTTGTTTCAGAAGTACGAAGGAATATCTGGCATCATCCATTTTGCGGCCAGCAAAGCTGTGGGTGAATCGGTGCAAAAGCCGCTTCTGTATTACCGCAACAACCTGAATTCCCTCATCAACTTGTTGGACTTGATGCCAAAATACAAGGTGTCGGGAATCGTGTTTTCGTCTTCCTGCACAGTGTATGGCGAGCCAGACCAGAACCCGATTGACGAAACGGCGCCCATCAAGCCAGCCATGTCGCCTTACGGTAACACCAAGCAGATCAACGAAGAAATAATTGCCGACTTTATCAAATCGGGAGCTGACATCAAGAGCATCATCCTTCGCTATTTCAATCCGATCGGCGCTCATCCTTCAGCCGAAATTGGCGAGTTGCCGAACGGAGTTCCGCAGAATCTTGTGCCATTTATCACCCAGACGGCGATTGGCGTTCGCCAGGAGTTGAGCGTTTTTGGAAACGACTACAACACGCCTGATGGTTCTTGTGTGCGCGACTTTATCAATGTGGTGGATTTGGCAAAAGCCCATGTGATCGCCATCGACCGGATGCTTGGAAACAAGTCGGACGACAAGGTGGAAATATTCAACCTCGGCACGGGAAACGGCCTTTCCGTATTGCAACTCATCAACGTGTTTGAAAAAGTTTCAGGAGAAAAACTGAACTACAAGATAGTCGGTCGCCGTGGCGGAGACATCGAAAAGATTTGGGCTGATCCTGTAAAAGCTAACACAGTGCTTGGATGGACTGCCAAAGAAACAGTCGAAGACACGGTGCTTTCTGCCTGGAAATGGCAATTGAAGTTGCGCGAAAAGGGAATCATGTAATCTTTTAGTACGCCCTTTTAAAAAATAGAATCAGGCCTGTTTAAATTATAGTTGGATTTATTTAAACAGGCCCTCTTTTATTCTACATAATTGCTCATAATCATTGATTTGCCTGTGAAAACACTCGGGAATATTATTTGGCTTGTTTTTGGAGGGCTTCCGGTAGCCATCGAATACTTTATTGCAAGTATTGGCCTGATGGTCACTATTATTGGCATTCCGTTCGGTATTCAAACGATGAAGATTGGACTGTTTATCCTGTGGCCGTTTGGAAGCAAGATCGTGGACAGCAATAACGGATTTGGTTGCCTAAACTTGGTGATGAATATTATTTGGATTTTCATCGGAGGTTTCTGGATTTTCCTCACTCACATATTGTTAGGGCTTTTGTTTTGCATCACGATTATCGGGATTCCTTTTGGCTACCAGCAATTCAAACTTGCCCGCCTGGCATTTACCCCATTCGGGAAAGAGATCAGGTGATTTTTTTAATGACCATCTGAGCGATAGGCCAACGAAGTATGCCTGGTCTATTTTAATATTGAAAGCTCACTTGCTCAGATGTTTACTGTTTTATATTTGCAATTCTATGAACGTTCTATACGAAGACAACCACCTCATCATTGTCAACAAGGCTTCCGGCGAAATTGTGCAGGGTGACAAGACGGGTGACTCGCCTCTTTCCGACACGGTGAAGCAGTGGCTGAAAGAAAAATACGAGAAGCCAGGAAATGTGTTTTGTGGTGTTGCCCATCGTTTAGATAGGCCCGTGACGGGTATTGTGGTGTTTGCCAAGACAAGCAAGGCACTCTCCCGTCTCAACGAGATGTTCAAAAACAAAGAGGTGAAAAAGACCTATTGGGCCATCGTGAGAAACCGCCCTGAAAACGACGAGGCTGAGCTTCGCCATTACCTCGTTCGCAACGAAAAGCAAAACAAATCTTACGCCCACAACAAAGAAAAAGGCAATTCTAAATTGGCTATTCTTCACTACAAATTGCTTGCAAGTTCGGAGAAATACAATTTGCTCGAAATCGACCTGCAAACAGGACGCCACCATCAAATTCGCTGCCAGCTAGCTAAGATTGGTTGCCCCATCAAAGGCGACCTCAAATATGGTTTCGACCGCTCCAATCCTGACGCCAGCATCAGCCTCCATTCGCGCCGCGTTTGTTTTATCCATCCCGTTTCCAAAGAATTGATAGATGTCACCGCACCTGTGCCTAATGATCGGCTCTGGAAGGTTTTGGAAGAAGCTGTGATTTGATTAACAGAGAAGAGCAGTTTGGAATTTGCTCAATTGGGTATAATGGACATGAAGAAAAAGGTTGCCGAGCGTGCTCGACAACCTTTTATCTTTTTGGGTAAATAATTTCTTATTCAGCGCTTTCAGCAGCCGGAGCTTCAGCGGCGGGAGCTTCTTCTGCAGGCGCAGCTTCTGCAACAGCAGAGGCAGCAGCCAATTCAGCTTTCTTTGCAGCCACTTGTTCAGCTTTGGCCTTGTTGGCAGCTTGTTCAGCTTCGAAACGTGCCTTTTTAGCCGCAGCTTGGGCAGCTACGCTCTTGTTTGCCACCAATTCGGCAGCTTTTGCTTTGCTTTCTTTCCAAGCGGCAAATTTAGTTTCTGCATCTGCTTCAGTGAAAGCACCTTTTGCAACGCCACCCAACAAGTGTTTTTTCAATAAAACACCTTCGTCGGAAAGGATTGTGCGGGTTGTGTCGGTAGGTTGTGCACCTGTTCCCAGCCAATACAAAGCTCTATCAAATTTCAAATCTATTGTAGCAGGATTAGTGTTCGGATTATACGTACCAATCTTTTCAATAAATTTTCCATCTCGTGGAGCCCTGCTGTCGGCAATGACAATGTGGTAGAAAGGATAATCCTTGCGACCATGTTTTTGTAAACGGATCTTAGTAGCCATTCTTTGTTTTTAATTTGTTTTTAAAATAGACTTTTTTGCATTAGCGGCTGCAAAGGTAATAAAATTCCTTTTAACTTGCTTAGCTTTAGAAGGAAAAATCTACTCCAGCACCAAACACTTTGTTGGTGCGTGAGAATACGTCTTTGGATGTAGCTGCGAATTCAGCTCCATTCATCTTGATTCCTCCGCCGGGTTCTTTGGTGTAGTCGGAATAGGTGGTCCAGAAATAGCCAACATTGATTCTTACTTTCGGGGAAATATTTACCGCACCGCCTAATCCGATGGAGTAGGAGCTGCAAGCAAAGCTCAAGTCGCGTTGGTAAGCATTGTTCACTCCGTAATCGGTGATTTGGCCACCGGCACTCACTAAGAACATCTTGTCGATCTGGTATTCCAATCCGGCCAAATATTCGTTGGTGTTTCCTGCGTTTTGTTGCTTGTCGTTTTCCATTTTCGCCTTCGAATCGAAGAAATGGTGATAACCGGCACTGGCAGTCAATTGCGGTAATACCTTGTAGGAAGCACCAACAGACAACATTGCTGGCACGTCGTAAGCTGTGTTCACGCCGTCGGCAAACAAACCTGTATCGTCGATCTTGGTATCGTTTTCTACATTCAATGCTGTTCTGAATTCGTATTTTGCACCGATGTTTAGCTTGTCATCCCAATTGTAGTTGAATCCAATAATCGGAGCAACTCCCCAACCCGATTGCGTGCTTTCAAGCTGGATTCCTGCTGAGGAAGAGGCTTTCGCAGCAAAGCCGGAACCGACCAATGCAGCTTGCTCTGCTGGACTGAGACTCGCACCTGAGGCAAGCTTCGTAGCCAAGGCTGTGTAAACTCCTGTGTAAGTAGCGTTGGTTGTTGCGCCTAAGGCTGTGACTTGGAAATTTCTCAAATAGCCTTCGTATTTGTTGTGCACGATGTTCAAACGGAAGCCTGCATAAGCTGAAAAATTCTTATTTATCTGGTAGGTTCCGCCCAATTGGCCTCCAAAAATAAAGTTGGAGCCTTTCATGTATTGCTCGTCGGTGTATGGCATATACACCTTTGGATTTTTGGTTAAAATGGTCGTTGTGTTTCCGATCAAGGACTCAAACGATGGCAATCCTTTGTCGAATGTCGCCTTTCCTCCGCCACCAACAACTGCTATGGCACCCGAAAGCACCCATTTGCCTTTTTTGTAAGCAGCTTGAATGCTTGGAATGATGGGGGCGGAAGCTGTTCCCTTGAATGAACGAATTGAATCTCCTCCATTTGCGATGAATGATTTGGCCGTGGAAGTGATCGTCCTTGTTTGGAATGCGCTTTGATTGTTAATGGAGAAGTGGAATCCCTCGCCAAGTTTTACCAATCCGGCAGGATTTGTGTACACTGCATCAATCTCAGTGGAGGCGTCACGCGCAGGATTGCGTAGGAAGTGAGCACTCTGGTTGGTATTGGTCAATAGGTCACCGGCCATTGCAAAACCTGCTTGCATTAAGGCCAAAAGGAGAAGTGTCTTTTTGTGATTCATAAAATTACTTTTGATTAGAAATGTGGACAAAGATACACATTTTCTTTAAAAGTGTGCAATTTCTCTGTTTCTCTACTTCGAAGTAGTTTGAAAATGGCTATAAACTAATAGCCTTTAGCTGTTAGCTTATAGCCATTAGCCATTAGCCTCTGTCACTGCTCCCTGTTGACTGTTAACTGGTTATTAAGCTAAACTATCCAGTTCCTTTTGCCACA
>MKRS01000539.1 GCA_001897035.1 Bacteroidales bacterium 45-6 | reverse complement strand
ATCCATTTGCAAGGAAAATCTTTGATGGCTTCGTATATTTCATCGAACGACATCTCCTTGCCTATAAAAAAATCGGTGTCGCAAAAGCTACAAGCTAAGTTGCATTGTGTGAGGCGAATAAAGATGGATGGACTCCCGCTTCTGCCCCCCTCCCCTTGCAGGGAATAGAATATTTCGTTAACAACCAGAGTCATAGATAGCAGATGTTTTGGGGGTTTCACTCACTTCCACTGCATACAGCTCGGGAATGTCGCTTTTGAAAATTGAGAACAAATAGTAAGCGATGTTCTCCGCCGTAGGATTTCCCGAGATCACATCATTCAAATGCCTATGGTCGAGATGATTGTCAATATATTCCTTCACCATTGACAAGGCCCTGTAATCCTTCACAAAGCCTGTGTTGTCTAATTTTTCAGCCTTCAGATGCACCGTCACCACGTAATTGTGGCCGTGAAGGCGGGCGCAAGGGTGATCCTCTCCCAGACCAAACAGCTGGTGAGAAGCCGAGAATGCAAATTGTTTGCTTATTTTATACATAAAAATGATATGCTCTTAAAAAAAATTAATCGTCCAATTTCAAATAGGTCATTAACGGATAGTGGTCGGAATAAGGAATTTTTCCAACTTTGGCATTGTAGGCCTTGAAATTGTCGTCGTGAAAAATGTAATCGATGCGGAACAAAAAGTGATTTTCGTGATACGTAATGCCGGGTCCTTTTCCTGTTTCGGCAAACGAGTCGTACAAATCGTTTTTCATCTTATGGTACGCATACGAAATGGGAGTGTCGTTGAAATCCCCGCAGACAATCATCGCATCGGTTTGAGCCTTCTCTTTCTGCACATACAATCTCACCGAATCCACTTGGGAGGCACGCAAGCGATAGGCTACCCCGAGGCGGTTGCGGATATTGTGGGCGATGCTTCCGATCATGTCGGAGTTTTTCTTTTCTAAAAACTGCTGGTAAAGCTGCTTGTCTTCAGTCGTTATCTTATTCGATTCCAAGTGATTGTTAACAACGCTTATCACCTGATCGTTGATCTTGATCCGGAATATGGCCGAACCGTTGAAAGAGTTGCCGCTGAAGGGTATCCTGAATGTCTTGATGATCGGATATTTCGAATAGCAAGCCAGCCCGTAAATACTGAATTTATTGGAGGCAGCAAGGCCTACCACCGATTGGTATGGATAATGTTGCAATATTTTCTTCAGCTCGGCTTTCGTCGCTATGTTTCCGTCGTGGTTTCTCATCGCCACAAATTCCTGGAGGCAGACAATATCGGCTTTGCTGTCGCGGATGTAGGCGAAAATGGGATTCGGTTCGCCGTTAGCACCCTTCATCGTCCCGTTGAATCCCCTCACGTTGTATGTCAGGAACTTGACGCTACCTTTCGGCACCTCTTTCGAGGCAAGATGAAACGGGAAGTAGATCTTGATCGGCTTCCAGCAAAAAGCCAGGACACACAAGGAGATGAGCAGCAGCCTCCAGTTGAAGGAAACGATCCACAAGATCAGATAAGCAATATTGACAGCCAGGATAAACGGGAAGAAAAGCCCCAGATACGAAAAGACAACATGCTCGTTGGGCGATATCGTCCATGCAAAGGAAGATGCTATCAGCAGCAGCAAGGCAACGATATTAGTCCCAAAAATAGTGTATTTGAGAATCTTTTTGTACTTCGCGGTTTTTATTCTATTTTTTACTGGCATCAAATAACCTTTTCTTTTCTTCGCTCGAAAGCGAATCGTAGCCCGATTGTTTTATCTTATCCAAAATTTTATCTAAATCAGCTTCCTGCTTATGCTTGCGTTGGTTGTATTCATAATCTTGCTCCCTGCGCGAATATGTCACTTTTAGCTTGGATTTCCTCCTCCCCGAAGAAAGGGATGAAAATAAGTTAACAAACACGTCGAGGATTCGGTTTACCCATTCGCTAATATCTTTCCCCTTTTGCATTCCAAGGGCAAACAAATATCCGGCAATGGCTCCGCCTATATGCGCCACATGACCGCCCGGATTAGACATGTCGTCCAGCGAAATGAAATCGATGGCAAACATCACCAAGGCAATATACAGGATCTTGATGGAACCCACAAAAAAAATGCTCGCTCGCAAGTTGGGACGATAAAAAGCTATGCCAAAAACAATCGCCATCACCGAAGCCGAAGCCCCCAGCAACACCGAATGAAGATTGACGTAGTAGGGTATGAAGTTGAATGCCGCAACATAAACAACCGCCCCCGACAAGCCCCCCAAAATGTACATCCCCACAAGCTGGCGTTCGCTGAAATGACTGACAAACAACCGCCCAAACCAATAGAGAATCAACATGTTGAAAAGGATGTGCAATATCTCGTAATGGACGAACATATACGTGAAAAGGGTCCAGGGCCGCAACAGCAACAAGCTCGGCTGGGAAGGGACAGCAAGGTAGTCCACCACATCGAAATTACCAATATGAAACAGCTTGAAAACAACGCCGATGATGTTCAGCACAAGAAACACAAGCACGTTGATGAAAATAAGCTTCACCAACAAATCTCCCTGCTTGAATTTTAATTTTATGTCATCAAAAAAAGTTGCCACGCGACTTATCGTTTTTTTTCCAATATAAAATCATGAATATCCCAAACAGCATCCCTCCCAAATGGGCAAAATGCGCAACATTGTCTCCCGAAAAATTGGCAACGCCCAAGATGAGCTCCATTGCCCCGTAACCGATCACAAACCATTTCGCCTTGATGGGAATGGGCGGAAACAAGAGCATCAGCTGCACGTTGGGGAACAACATCCCAAAGGCAAGCAAAATGCCAAACACAGCCCCAGAAGCGCCCACCGTGGGCAAAAGGAGATTAAAAAATGCACTTTGGCTAACAATCCCCGCTCCAGTGTTCACTTGCATCGCGCTATTCAACAGCAGATCCCGGTAATCAAATGCCCAAGCAAGCTGCTGCACAATGCCTGCGCCGATACCCGTCACCATGTAGAAAATGAGGAAGCGCTTCGGTCCCCACAGCGATTCCAATGTAGGCCCAAACATAAACACAGCGAACATATTGAAGAACACATGGCCGATGCCACTCGGGTCGTGCATAAACATGTAGGTGATGAATTGATACAGGTTGAAATCGTCCGACTTGAAGAAATGGAGTCCAAGAATCCCTGGCAAATTAATCTCCTGCTTTGCAAAAACGATTTCGGCGAACCAACAAATGATGTTGATGATGATGAGGTTTTTTGTAACCGTGGGGATGCTCCCCAAAAATCCCGAACTTCTTTGATTTATCATTGCTCAGACAAAATTTCTATGTTATGCGGTAGGACAAAAGTACAATTTTTTTCGCTTAATACCTCTCTCCGTTTGTTTACGAAAAAAAAACACACAAAATTGCATTTTTTTTGCTCTTTTTTTAAGTTTGAAAAGAATTATCCTTTATATTTGGAAATTAAAAGTTTAAACCTTATCCTTTAATTACATTTAGTACTATAAAAAATCAAAATTCATTATGGCAAACAAATCCGAATTAATCAACTCGATCGCCGACAAATCGGGGTTGAGTAAAGCCGATTCAAAGAAAGCATTGGATGCTTTCATCGCTTCAGTATCCGAAGAATTAAAAGCAGGTGGCAAAATTGCCCTTGTTGGTTTTGGAACATTTTCCATCACGCAAAAAGCTGCCCGCAAAGGTGTCAATCCTCGTACCAAAGCTGTCATCAACATTCCTGCTAAGAAAGTAGTGAAATTTAAGGCAGGCGCCGAACTTGGCGAATTGTAAGAAACTACGTCTCCCAAAAAAGAAAAGAGAATGCCGCAAAACAAGCCAGCATTCTCTTTTTTGTTTTTCAACAAACATCCCTTTTCGAAGCAGGCTCCTTCTCTTTGCATACAGTGAAATCTACCGCATTGGCCACCTTCTGATCCAAGAGCGCCAGACTCAACACTTCTTTGATGTCACTCACGTAGTGGAAGGTCAATCCATGCCTATATGTTTCTTTCACTTCTTCCACATCTTTTCGGTTTTCGGCACAAAGAATAATCTCTTTTATTCCAGCCCTTTTTGCCGCAAGGATTTTTTCTCGAATTCCGCCAACCGGCAGGACTTTTCCCCTCAAAGTGATTTCACCAGTCATCGACAGGTTGGACTTCACTTTCCGCTGCGTGAAGGCTGAAGCCAAAGATGTCACCATCGTGATCCCTGCAGACGGGCCGTCTTTGGGAATAGCCCCTTCCGGCACATGCACATGCACGTTCCAGTTTTGAAACAAATCTTCGTTGATACCTATCAGCTGGGTGTGAGCATGCAAGTATTCGATTGCCAGCATGGCCGATTCCTTCATCACGTTTCCCAAGTTGCCGGTGAGCGTCAGTTTTCCGTTTCCCCGGCTCAGGGAGCTTTCCACAAACAAGATTTCTCCACCGACAGCCGTCCAAGCCAGCCCTGTCACCACTCCGGCATGTTCATTACCCTGGTAGCGGTCGCGGTTATATTCCTCGGGACCAAGATACTCTTTCAAATCGGCTATAGAGAGCGATTTGGGGAACTCCGATTCGGTTGCGATCCGCTGCGCTATCTTCCGCATGATTTTGGCCACTTTCTTGTTCAGCTCTCTCACGCCCGACTCGCGCGTGTAGCTTTCCACAATTTTCTCCAGTGTCTTTTTGGGAATATCGAACTGTTTTTTGCCGATCCCGTGGTTTTCCAATTCCTTGGGCACCAAGTGGCGGTATCCTATTTCCACTTTTTCTTCGGTGATGTATCCGCTCACGTCAATCATCTCCATCCTGTCGAGCAGAGGTTGGGAAATGCCCGAGATATTATTTGCTGTGGCAATAAACAACACTTTAGACAAGTCGTAGTCAATGTTGAGGTAATTGTCGTGGAAAGCAAAATTTTGTTCGGGATCCAGCACCTCAAGCAAGGCCGACGAAGGGTCGCCCTTGAAATCGGATCCTATTTTGTCAATTTCATCCAACACGAAAACCGGGTTCGACGAGTTTGCCTTTATCAAACTCTGGATGATCCGCCCGGGCATCGCGCCAATGTATGTCCGGCGGTGTCCACGAATTTCCGACTCGTCGTGCAATCCGCCAAACGAAACACGTATATATTTCCTGTTCAAAGACTTGGCGATCGATTTTCCCAAGGAGGTTTTCCCCACCCCAGGAGGTCCGTACAGGCAAATGATGGGCGACTTGAGGTCACCCTTCAGTTTCAGCACAGCCAAATGCTCTATGATGCGTTCTTTCACCTTTTCCAGTCCAAAGTGGTCGTGGTCGAGCACTTTCTGCGCATTCTTCAGGTTGAAGTTGTCTTTCGTATATTCATTCCAAGGAAGATCAAGGATGGTTTGTAAATAAACAAACTGGGTGGAATAATCCGGGGATTGGGGATGTAGGCGTTCCAGCTTGCTTATCTCCTTTTCAAAAATCTCGCCGACGGAAGCATCCCATTTTTTCTTTTTAGCCCGTTCCCTAAAATCGTCGATATCGCCCTGCTGGCTGTTGCCGCCGAGCTCGTCCTGAATTGTTTTGATTTGCTGCTGCAAGAAATATTCCCGCTGCTGCTGGTTCAACTCCTCGCGGGTACGCATCTGGATGTTCATCTTGAGTTCCATCATCTGCGTTTCGCGGTTAAGGATCACCAAAAGACGATAGGCGCGTTCTTTTTCATCGTTGATATTGAGCAGCTCTTGCTTTTCCACGGGAGGAATAGGCAGGTTGGTGCAGCAATAGTTGACCAAAAACACGGAGCTGGTGGCTGCTTTCAGCTTGTTTATCAGTTCGCGGGGTGGCTCGCCAAACATCCGCAACATTTGGAACATTTGATCCCGGATCGAATCGATCAAGACCTTGTATTCCTTGTCGTTTTCGGCTACAGGCACACTGTCCAGCAGGCGGTATGTCCCTTTCAGGAAAGGAGCCTCCTGGGCAAGCGATGTCAGTTCGAAACGTTTCTTACCCTGCACGATCACCGTCACGTTTTCATCATTCGAGAGTTCAACCACGCGAATCACTTCACCGATGACACCGATGGGAAACAAGTCGTTGAATCCCGGCTCTTCCACATCCGCATTTCTTTGGCAGACCAACCCGACAAGTTGTCTTTTTTTGCCGATGCTCTTGACAAGCTTCAACGATTTGCTGCGGGCAATGGCTATCGGCATACTCGTTCCCGGAAACACGATGGTGTTTCTCAATGGCAAAATGGGAAGCTCGGGCGTAAGCTCTTGCTCGTTTATATTGATATCCTGTTCATCAAAGTCCCCTGTGATAATGGAGATTACAGGTTCGTTGTTTTCTTCGAGTCCCAGAAAGTCTTGTTCTATTTTCGTCCGCATGTATCTAATTTTGATTGGCTATTACTCTCTTAATAATAAAAACGATTAAATTTGTAGTGTGTTACAACAAAATCCATGCCATCGGCAAATTGTCAGTGTGTGGATTTGTTTTTCAGGAATAAAGATAAGGAATTATATCGACATGCCCAACCCCTATTTCCAGTTCAAGGAGTTTACGATTTACCATGACCGATGTGCCATGAAAGTCGGCACAGACGGCGTTTTGCTTGGTGCATGGGCCGATGTAAGCGGTAAAACGACAGCCTTGGACATTGGTGCTGGCTCGGGACTGATTTCGCTGATGCTGGCGCAACGGAATAGCCTGCTGCAGATCGAATCCCTTGAGATAGACCCTTCGGCGGCTGAGCAGGCGCAGGAAAACATACGTAATAGCCTCCGCTTTGCTGGACAAATCACGGTTCATTGCGCCGATTTCACACAGTGGGGAAAAGAATCGCCCCGGAAATACGACCTGATCGTTTCCAACCCACCGTTCTTCAAAAACTCGCTGAAATCCCCTTCCATCGAACGAACAGCAGCCCGTCATGGCGACAACCTGGATTCCGGTACCTTGATCGGCCTGGGAGCTTCGCTGCTTGCAGATGAAGGTA
>MKRS01000538.1 GCA_001897035.1 Bacteroidales bacterium 45-6 | reverse complement strand
CGCCAATCGTGATCCTTGACATCTTTTCCTTTGTAGCGGAACACACCCGAACCCACAAAAAACGAATCGGCGGGTGTGACAACCCCGTCTTCCAAAGCGACCATGATGGAGGCAATCTTGAAGGTGGACCCGGGTTCCGACATGTATGAAAACGCATTGGGACGACCTTCGGCATAGATCCCTTCGGAGATGCGGTCGAGGTTACTGATGGCCTTCACTTCGCCTGTAGCCGTTTCCATCACAATGGCGCAGCCCGATTCAGCATCCAGTTCTTGCAATCTGGTATAGAGCGACTTTTCCGTAATATCCTGTATATCGACATCCAATGTAGTGCGAATATCCCATCCGTCCTGCGCAGGAGTCTCCACCACATCCATCCACTGGCCGCCAATCCGCTGCCTGTTTTTCTTGCCCTTTACCCCGGAAAGAATGGAGTCGTATTTTAATTCCAGTCCGCTCGAGCCACCCCTTCCAATGTCCTTATAAATAGAACCCACTGTGCGCCCGGCCAATGCACCGAAAGGCTTCATTCTCATGCCCTTTTCTTCGGTTATCAAGCCGCTCTTGGTGCTTCGCTGGTTGAAAAAAGGCATCTTCTGGATCGCTTTCAATTCAAGGTAGTTTACATCCCGGCGGATAATCCGCACATAACGGGTTTTGAATTTCAGCTTGACCTGCGACTTCTCTTTCTTGGCATCTTCCAGTTCTTTCTTTTCCTTTATACTTAATTTCCAGTTCGTTTCTATCAGCTTTTTGTACCCTTGCGCCGAACGGTCGGGAAATCGCCTGGCCAACGCCTTGCACAACAAGTCGATTGAATCGCGAAGCACCGTATCAACGATTCCGTCGGCGTGAAAATCCATGTAAACTCCATACAGCGGCTCGCTGGTGGCCAGAACACGACCGTCGGAAGCATAAATATTTCCTCTTCTCGGGAGGATGGTGCGGTCGGTCTTGACGGTTTCCTTCTTGCCGATTTCGCGCCACTTGTCGCCCTCAAAGTACATAATCTTGACAATGCCATAAAGGATGGAGATAAAAACAACGGCAAGAACCAGGGTAACAAGCGCATACCGCCCCAATGCCGTCCGTCCTTTTTCTAATTTACTTTTGACTCCTGCCATCTTCTTCTAACTTTACTTCTCCTTTATGGAGTCTTTCTTTGTATTCTCTTTGTTTTCAGCCTCTTCCCTTGAATTGATTTCGTAAGAAGGCTTGCTGGAAATTTCCAGACCCAGCTGATCTTGCTCCACCTGCTTGATGACTTGCGACTGACGGCTAATGGC
>MKRS01000537.1 GCA_001897035.1 Bacteroidales bacterium 45-6 | reverse complement strand
CAGCAATATTTCGGTTTCTGATGGATTAAAAAGGCAAAAGGCAAGGGAAGTAAGAGATATTGCGTCACAACCAACCGGAACGTTTACAGGAAAAATAGCGAATGGTAAACCGCCTTATTTTTCAGCCAGTTTCGAAAGATATCAATATCATGCTGAAGAAATAGAAATACCACCTTTTGTACTTGACCATATTACACTAGATGAGCTTGAGAAAGATATTGATACTAACTACAATAATATTTGTAATTTAGCTGAGAAAATCATAAATAACTACAGAAATTTAGACAATTAAACTATACTGATGCCAAAAAATATAATAACAGAAAAGATTAACGATTTGTATCCAGGACAAATCCTGGCTCATTATAAATTTTTTCTTATTCAGGAAGAAAAAAGCTTCAGCTTTTATAAAAATGACAAAAACTTTTTTCTCTTTGTCTACCATTCCCCCAATAATAATATTCTTTTTTTAGAAACGTTAGAGTTTAAGTCGTTAGATAAAACAGATCTTTTCTATTTCTTGGCCGATAAGCTTGATATGGATTCCCTGCTTGAAAGTGTAAAGGACGTAATAAAGATTGAAGATTTTGATGAATTTCAATTTACGGAAAAGATATCTGAAAGAGAATTGATCGATTTGTATTATCGATTAGAGCAAAGTGAATTTTTAAAAGGCACACCTCTTGAAAATTTTGCTTTCAGACGTGACGGCAGCGATGTTCTTATTTTTAAAGATGTAGCAAAAACTCCTGTCGATGTTGTGAGCTTTGTTCAGAATAATGAAGAAGTCTTTAGTGAATTTGGCAATAATTTCGGTTCTCATTTTATAAAGAATCCAAACTCTAACACTGCGCTGCTTTCCTTTCATCCGGAACTTATATTTAATAATGATAATAGAGAGAATTATAATATTCTTATTACTAAATACCAGGTTTCACTTGTAGAACTGCTATCAGTTCTGAAAAGGGAATCTTTAGAAGAAATTCATATCCCGGTTAAGGAAATCTATTCTTACATCTACCGATTGAAAATATTATTAAACTTTTGCTTTTGCATCAGTGCATTCGAAATGTAGGTGTCAAGTGGCTACAGTCATCTATGTTTTTTTTCTTTCAATTTCGAAAGATTTCATCTATGGGAACCGTAAACTGAAGAGCTAAGTCGCCTAACACAATCTTTTGTTTTCATAGTCGGACGAATTTTCAAGAGGCATTTTTTTTCTGTGAGCTGGATAAACAGTAGACAAGTGTGCGCAGGCGAAATAGCACACACACGCTCACGCTCTATG
>MKRS01000536.1 GCA_001897035.1 Bacteroidales bacterium 45-6 | reverse complement strand
TCCGGCAATCTATGTTGAGCGTTAGTCCATCGTCATGATCGCTAAAAGAAAGGCCTGTGACTGCACCGTTAGTGGAAATGGAGCGGACTTTCGCCTTTTGGATACCCGATAGGTTCAATGTCAGGGACGGATAGTAGAAGTGTTGGCCGGACGGCATGGTCATGCGTATGCGCAGGGTGTCGCCATTGATAGTGCTGCTTATAGTTGAATGGATTCGGTAGTAGTTGTATTCGTAGTATTCTTCCTGCGAAGGAAACCACACCGAATCGTTGCCGTCTTTGCCGTAGGTGTTGTTGAGCCACAAGAGGAAGTTCACCCATTTATTGTCGGTGTTATGCACGCCCACATGGATGGCTTTTCGTTCTGTTTTGGGAAGCTGCATCAAGGCTTGGATGTCTGCCACGATGGTCGCTGTGTCATTTGGAAAATAGCGGCTGAGGAGAACTTTCTGCAGGTCCGTTGCCGTTTGGAAAGGATATAGCTCGACTGCGCCAGATTGCGCTGTGAGGGTCTGTATGTCAGAGAAATTATTTGCGGCCGCCACATACGTTTTGTTTCCGTTGGGCTCGGCCAGCATTTGCTCGATGACGTTATTGTACGCCTGGGTGTATCGATCCGTCCCGGGATGCGTCGCCCCGTCGATCCCTTCGAAAAAATAAGCGATCGGGACTTCTAAGATCCTGCTGATCTCGAACAGCTTCGAGGCGCTGATCCGGTTCGTCCCGCGCTCGTATTTCTGGACTTGTTGAAAGGTTAGCCCGAGGCCTTCGGCGAGCCGCTCCTGACTTAGGCCAAGCTGCTTGCGGCGAAGGCGGACACGCAGCCCGACATGCACGTCCACGGGATTCGACGCTCCGTCCGGTTGGCGCATCGCGTGTTCTAAACCCCTCTTGTCCGGTCCTGGCGCCGGGACGGTTCAACACGTGCGCAGCACTGGGCGAAGCACGCCCCACGTATTCCCCGGGGCGACGAGCAAGCCCGCCACCCGGATGGGTGTTTTATTCCGCGGGCCGCCCGACATAGGTCGGCCCAGCGCTGCAACCGCGCATAAGCGCGGCTCGCCGGCAGGTGTTGAAGCCGCCGACGATGTCGGAAACCTAACCCGTGATTGGGGCTCTGACCAGTAAGTCTGTAGGGGAGAATCCGCGGCGGCCGACGTTCGGTCTTTTGTTGAGGCAGTCCTGCCAACGAACAGGTTGGTGACTGTTTGAGGCCGCCAGGAATTCAGGTCGAGCGTTGCAGCAAAAGAAGCGGATCGACTGAGAGCGCCGTGCCAAAGCGCTCGACA
>MKRS01000535.1 GCA_001897035.1 Bacteroidales bacterium 45-6 | reverse complement strand
TATTTCCCCTTCCGGCTAATGAATTTTGACCTCAAAAATTAGATTGCTCGGTATTTCAGTCCGCGAGTAATCTCATCAAGTGCAAGGGTAAACTTGACTTCTCATTCACTTGCCTAGCATCCTTGATCAAGAACAAGCACCCAGTTTGCTCTCTGACTTTTCTTGACTTCAATTTGAAGAATGTTTATTTATTGTTTAAACGTAAAGTTACAGTCCAGGAGGATGTTTAATTCGTTCCTTCAGATCAGTTGCGAACCTTTTTGTCATTGTTAGGTCTTCGATAGGTGTTGGTATGTCGTCAAGAGGCTCTAATTAAACATCAATAGTCCGAAATTATGCCCAAAAAACACTCATTTTAAACAATGTTGCTCCAACTTACGTCTAGCTTGTTGGGCGTTGTAATAGTGGTTAACTCTTAGAATATTGGCACTAATATCGACTTCAACTCCACCTTCACCCCAGTGGACAGCTGCAATAGTCATGTATGCCGCTCGAGCAATAAATTTGGATCTCCAATGCCTACCTTGTTCAAGGTCCGCTCGCCTGTATTTTCATTATCAGTCGCGGTAGTAAATAACTCTTGTAATGTTGCGATTACATTTTGAATTTTTCCATCATTAATTCACCACCACCAGGCGACCCTCCAAATAACATGCCTAATTGAGTTATAATTATAGCTAATATTATAGGTGAAAACATATTGCAAGCAATACCTCTCACTCCTATGCTTCCCACTACACTGCTGTCGTATTGACCGACAACTTCTGTAATAGTACTATGTTTCACTGGGAACATAAACTCATCAACGTCCACGTAGATAAGCCACTCAGCAATATCTTTGTAACGGTACAGACAATCATTATGAGCAGGAATCTGTCTCGTCATGAGATAAGTTAACATCACTAACAAATGCTTTTTTTACTTGACCACTACGGTCTGGATCATTAAATCCGTCTGCGTGCCATTTGAACGTGCGAACCTAGTTGGGGAATCAGTCAAGACGAAAGAAATCTTCAATTTATCGTACAATGCCAGCCTTGATGTACGGCTCCAAAATTTGGGTACTGTTGCTTCCTAAACTATGATTGTATATAGCAAAATGTTCAACGCCCATCATGCGGTAGTATTCTATCCATTCCTTCATAAACGGAGCCTGTTAAATTGGGTAAATATCCTTGTTAAGGTAAATTTTCATTAAAACAAATACCTTCCTTTCAGCCAATGGCGAAGAGCATAACATCAATTTGATTGGTTGACGAGGATTTGGTCTATCGTTTGCCTGGACAAA
>MKRS01000534.1 GCA_001897035.1 Bacteroidales bacterium 45-6 | reverse complement strand
TGGAAATTTATTGTGTTTGTCTATCCATAATGTTTTTGGATTAAGATATTCGACAAGTGCCAAATATAAACTAAATGCAGCAACTTTAATTGCTAAAGGATCGATTTCTATACCAAAAATATTATCAACAAGAATATTCTTAAGTTCTTTAAATGTGATGTCATTTTCGGGGTTTGCATTTTGCCATCTTCGAATTAATCGCTTATAACTTTCAACTAAAAAAATCCCCGAACCACATGCTATATCTAACGTCTTAATGTTATAATTAACCTCATTCTTGATTGGTAGTTTGTCGTTTAAAATTAGTTCAACTAATGTATATGGAGTATAGAATTGTCCTTTTTCTTTTTTTGAGGCGAACTCTCCCAAAAAATTTTCATATACTTCACTTAGTAATTCAATTTGAATAAAATCAAATTTGAAAATTCGCCAATCATCAAAAAATTTAGGCTGACCTGAAATATCACCATCAATAAAACATCTCTTTATCAAGGAAAGATGATCTTTATTGACGAAATTTTGTTCATTCTCTATAATTGGGAATACATTACCATTGAAGTGTTCTTGCAGTTCTATAAATAAACGATAAGTAGCATCAACGTCATCTAAAATATCAAAATAACTTTTTGCTCCTTTTTTTATCTTTGTGTATAATCCAGCTTCTTCTGCTGCCCCTTTATCTTCTAAATAAAGAATAAAAAGAGAGCGCATGAGAAGCCCATGAATAATATTGATATCCAAGATATCTTTCTTTAATGCATTGGAAGTCGCAAGAAGACTTTGAACCAGATATTTATCTATCCTTTTTTGAATATTGATTTTTTCACGGAGATCATAATCGCTTGTCCATAGTAGCCCACAATCTACTCCTATTCGTGAAAATAATTCAATCAGAACTTTTAAGTTATCTTTATCAGTCTTAATGCAACTGAATATTTCATATTCTTTAAGCTCATTTGTATAGCTGGATTCTGCTTTTATATATTGAGGTTTCTCGTAGCAGTTATATATCCTGATTTCCGTATCTGATACAACAAAAAGAAACATTATCTTTCGGTAATTCCATGCCTTATGTTGAATTTCTGCAATTTGTTTAAGGGCATTTTTATTAAAAGAATCTACTTCTTTAAAGAGAATTGCAGGGAAATTATCTGAAAAATAGATTTTGTCTGCTCCAATTTTTTCTAACTCCTGATATTCAGGGTAGGAGTCTGATATGTCAGAACATTCTATCAAATGCTCATATCCTAATTCTTTATAGAAAAAATTTGTACTCATATGCATTTAAAATCAAAGCATTAGACATGAGATGCCCAATGTGGCAAAATTACAAAGAAAGTAGCTGATAGCCAAATTCTACTTTAGATACTTTTCAACACTCACTTGCTAGAGTTATTATCTCCCCTTTTTTTGTTGAAGTTTGTTCTAATAAAAGCATGAACATCACTTTCTTTATAATAAGTTTTGTGATATAGCGTTTGAAACGGCAATTCTCCCGTGGCACGATACCGTTGCAAAGTTCGTTTGCTGACATTAAGCAACATACACAAATCCTGATTATCAAGCAGGAGTTCTCCGTCTAATATATTCCTGTGTTTACTCATTTTATCAAGTGTTTTATCTTGTTTGTCGAATCGATACATAATTCGCTCCATCCAGGCTTCAAAATCTTCTTTACTTATATACATAACTGTTGAATTTTATATAATATGCCCTATCATAAAATAATTCTGACTGGACGGATCTTTTATGATTATTTCTTTTTCTCGCATATACTTAATGTAGCTTTTGGCGGTACGTTCCTTTACATCCATTGTTTGCTGGATGCGGTCGCACAGGTCGATATAAGTCAAGTGCTTTTGTACGCCGAATATCTCACGGGCAACCGTTGCCAACTCTTTTTCTTTCCGCTTTTCCTTTTCCTCTCGTGGCTTTTCGCCGATATAAATGTGCATTCCCAGTTCCTTATCCCAAGAGAACTGCATCAAAGGAACGTCGAGTGGGCTGCCGTCCCGTACTTTGAGTGCCTTAACCACCGATACCGACGGCTCGCTGTCGAGTTCGATACTCACGATTGCAGCCGCTTTGCGTTGCAGTTCGGAACCTAAATGTCCCCGTAACTTCAAACCATTCGGCACATAATGAAGCACACTAACAATGCAGGTGCGGTATATCCCTGCCAGTCGGTACAGCTCATCCACAATACGGATACTTTCCGCTTCGTCATTGGCAGATAATACCAAATCCGCAATACCGTCGATAACGACCAGGCGAATGCCCTCATATTCGTAATGATATTTGTCCATACTCTGAACAATAGCTTGCAAGCGTTCCTTTCGGGACATTCCCGTAAGGGAGAATGCCCGCAGTTCTTCGGGTTTTTCGTTCAGTTTGGCACGTTTCAAAAGATTGGATACATTCTTGAATAGCTGAACTTCAGATTGTTCTGTATCGTAGAGCAGGACAGCTTTCCCGTCGGAATTATCACGAACATTTACGCCCAGAGTGTCAATATTGCGGCTGTCTTTGATTATCGAACCTGCAATCAGGGCGGCAACATAGTTGCTTTTTCCGGTTCCTTCGCCGCCTGTAATACAAAGGATATTCCCCTGTGTTCCGAGTGGCACATCTCCGGCGGAAATAACTTCTTCGGCTTTTGCCGGAGGGTTATTGAAATCAATTTCACAGGATTTTAGCATGGTCATTGTTTCGCTATATAAATTATCAAGAAAGTCGATGAACAACTGTCGGAACTCTTTCCGGCTATTTCCTTTAATGAAATAGTCGGTAATGTCTTTCTCTTTTTTTTCTCCTGAAAGTGGTAACAGAAGTCGTTTTACACCATATTCGGCTAATGCTTTTTCGTGTTTGATTGCACTATCTATTCCTGTTTTATCGGCATCATAGAGCAATACGATATGCTTAAATCGGAATGTGAGTTTATAGATTATTCCTGTCGGAATAGTGGACGTTTCGCTGTTGAAGCAAATCGCATGAAAGCCGTGAGCGGCAAGAGTCATCACATCCTTTTCTCCCCCCGTGATGAACAGCGTATCTCCTTTGGCAGGTAATTGTTCCAGACCGAAACAGTAGCTTTCCCCGATATTACCACCATATAAAAAACGAATTTCAGAGAACGGACGGTATATTTTTACATACCGTTTTCCCATATAACCGAAAATTGGTTCGTTCTCTGATGAAGTATAGTAAAAAGGCTTATTGTCCTTATTCTCGCTTCTGAACTCTTTCAGGGATACTGTTTTGTATAGTTTCAATATGTCGGGTGTAATGCCTGACTGTATCCAAAAGTCCAGTTCCTTTTGAGTGTATTTTTGTTGTATAATATTATAAGGCTTGTTTTTAGGTGGTTCGGAATTGATTAGACTACCTTTTTGCGGAGTTGATTGCGAAACAGGGGTATAATCGGAATTATCCAATCCCAATGACATCTCCCTGTTTATGGTTTTCAGAATTTCAACGAAGTCCGCTCCATCGTTGCAATGCAAACCTTTCAACTTGCCAACGAAAAAGAAGCAATCACCGCTATACTCATCGTTTCCAAAGTCTTTTATCTTGTAAACACTATTTCGACGGTCAAAATATACATTACATGAAGCTTTACGGTCTTCGTACAAAGGATTGAGGAAATTCCGCCCCGTTTTCCATTGCACAGGAATATAGTGTTTGAATACATCCAAACCGCTATTTGTCCGTCTTAACAGTTCGTCTTTGTTGAGCATGGAGTTGATAATTGTTTATAAGGTCATTCATACATTCGTCGGTACTGCGGATTCTCTTTTCTGAGAGCATTCGCTTAACTTCTGCAATGGTGTAATATGATTTGCCGGATATGATAGAGTAGGAAATTAGCCGTTTAGTGCGTAAACGTTGAAGTGTTCGTTCGCTAATTTTGAGGAAGGTGCATACTTCGTAACTGTCCACCCACATTTCGTCCGGATTGACAGTATCATCGTCCTGATGATCGATGACGAACTTGGCTATCGCATTAATTTTAGATACCAGTTCTTTGTATGCTTGGCTGTCTATTGTAATGACTTCCATATTTGCAACTTATTGATTTGTTGCAAAGTTCGGGAAAAGGATAATACAAAAACAGGGGGAGTAGTTAACTACTCCCCCAAGTTTAGAATATAATTACAAGTAATTCAGCTAATTATAAAATCATTCTTTTTCATTTTGTTTCAAAAGGTTGATTTTTCGACCTCGTTCCAAACTCCCTTTGAGGAAATCTAATGATTTTGTCAGGTTGCAAGATTTTCGGTTATATACCTCTGCCTGCTTATCGTATATACTTCCGAAGTTGCAATTGAAAACATATTCAAAAGCTCTTGCCAGTTGCACCAAAGATGCAGGTTTACCGTTTCGGTTCTTTATTTCTTTTGAAAGAAAAATGCTTATCACTAATTCTGCCAGCCCGATAATTCCCAGTCCTTTTGCTTTGGGGATTACATAGAGTTCCGACTTAAACGATAGTTCTTCTGTTAGAGAAAATCTTTCCGGGTATTGTATCTTTAGTTTTAGCAATTCCATTTCAGAATGTAGAAAGCTCAAAGCCTTTCGGATGTAATTAAACTTAATCATATCCCCCCCCCCGACTCGTAAAGTGATGATGTTTTTATTGAATCTATCTCGATACGGGAGTGATTCAATAGACGAAACACTTTCGAGTAATCTGCCTCTGAGTTGCTTGTTTCTTCAATGTGCTTAACAAAAGATTCATAAGAAGCTTGAATTTCTTTGTTTGATACTTGCGAAGGTTCAGACAATAGCCTGAAAAACTCCTTGGTTGTTAAATCATTCATAGACATAAATTTTTAATGTTAGACATTATGTTATAGACATACAAAGTCTTTCTTATGCCTGTATATAATCCTCAATTAAGAGGTGATTTTCCCCTGCAATGTATCAAATGTATCCGCTAATTCAAATTTTATTCCGGCTTCAAGGGCGGCAAAGTGTTTCTTACCACAGTTTATTTTTGCCCTCTCGGTTGGTTTGATGGCGTCTTCAAACAATCCCCCCTTCGTTTCTACTACAAAATAAAGCTTCTGCTCATTACCATCATCCCAAACAAGCGCCCAGTCGGGATTGTATGCTCCCAATGGCGTGTCTATCTTAAACCACGAAGGTAATTTGGTAAACACCTTTACATTGTCGGAACTTTCCAATCGTTGTGCCATACTACGCTCTGTTTCCGAATCATAAATCACGTAATCATACGGTGATTTATTACTTTCCAGCAGGTTACTGCTTATATAGCCTTGAAGCTCTTTGTTTTCAAATAATTCCTGACACCACATATCATTATCAATCCGTTTGTATTTGATTCCATCGACCAATAAAAGGCGCATCTCGTTACGAATGATATCAATAACCGATTCGATAAAGGCTTGCGGATTTTTCTTAAACGCATCCAAGCGTTTGCTTCCGGTCAAGATGGAAACGATAGATTGCCGGGTCAATCCGGTCTCGTTTTGCAAGTAGGTAACAATATCCGGCAGTACAGAAACCGTATCGTCCATAATCCGTGTCGATTCACGCGGTGTATCTTCTCCTTCCAGAACGCCCCCTTCGGTAATCGCTAATTTTATTTTACGGGTAACAAAACGTCCTCTGCCTACAACCACTTCTTCGAATATTCTTTGAGCGCATTGCGTTATCAACTTGTCAGAATCAATCTTTACAGAGTAGGTCGTTTTGTATTTTATCCGATCCCACAGATTTTTGAAATCTTCGTTGTTGATAAAGAACTCTTTTTTGAACGTTACCCGACGCACATCATCTCGATTCTTGATATTCATAAAGTTTCCACTAATACGCTTCAATACTTTCAGAATCGGCATTTTGATATAGTCAAACTCTTCGGGAATAGACACCCGGTTATCACGCAAGTCTATTTTTAATTTTTCCTGCACTTTGGCGGCAAATTCTTTGGTCTTCTTATTGACCACTTCTTCCCTGACATAGCCTTTTTCCACAAAATAGTCGTACAGCCGAACGGATTTTTCTTCGTTCAGATAAATCGCCTTATCATTTTCTGCACCTACTTCGATACGGGCAAAAGAGTGTTTGTGCAGGTAACCGAACTTGATTCCGGTATCTTCCTCTATCTCATTCTGCAAGGCTTTGGCAAACTCTTCATAGCTTTCGTTTGCCATAACAGTCAGTGTGTTTACCTCAAAACCTTTTACCCGTTCACCGTCCTGATTGACACACAAGCGAAGTCCACGACCAATCTCTTGTCGTTTCTTTATTTCTTTGGTTGTTTCGTTGAGCGTACAGATTTGGAACACATTCGGATTGTCCCAACCCTCACGCAAGGCGGAGTGGGAGAAAATAAAGCGGAGCGGCGTGTCGAAACTCAGCAACCGTTCCTTATCGCGCATAATTAAGTTGAAGGCTTCATCATCTTTGGCCGTTTTCCCGGAGGTATCCACAAAGCGTTCGAACTTGTCTTTCCTGTTCGATGCTTTACTTTGTTTGTCCACCGAGAAATAACCATCATGAATTTGGCTTACCTCCACATCCCGGTCTTTCATTTCGTTGAATAGAGAACGATATTTCGCTTTCTGAATCAAACTGTTGTATTCCTCTTCGAAGATGCGGGCATACTTGCCGTTTTGGCGGTTTCCCTCCGCATCGTACTCCCGGTAGTTTGCCACCTTGTCGATAAAGAACAGGCTCAGCACTTTTATTCCTTGCGGATTGAGTACTATTTCTTTGTCAAGATGCGCCTCGATGGTCATGCGTATTTGCTCTCGTTTCAGCAGGTCGTCACTCAAACTCCCCGATACAACGCCTTGTTCTATAATCTTATCATTGCTTGTAAACGACATATTCCAGCGTTCGCCATCGTACCAAATATCTTCCACGATATACCCTTCGTATTGTTCACGCTTGGTTATATCAAATAGATCCTGTCCTTGCTTTACCCACGCTTTCTTACGGTCAACTTTCCCTTTGTTTTGAAAATCCAATTCCACTTGCGCTTTAATGCCGGATTTGTT
>MKRS01000533.1 GCA_001897035.1 Bacteroidales bacterium 45-6 | reverse complement strand
AATGGTTCTTTTGGTATACTTACTGAGATTACCATATAAGCCATCGGGACTTTCTATCTGGTACAAATCAGCAGGCGATAAATAAATACCAACCTTTAAACCGTATTTTTTGCAGGAGTTCACCAGTTCCCTGAATATATCTCCTTTGCCATCTTTATAACCGGTAGACATAATGCCATGCTTTGTATAGCGGCTCTGCCACAATACAAAACCATCATGATGTTTGGCAGTGATGATCACCATCTTCATACCGGCAGCTTTCATGGCTTCGCACCACTGATCGGTATGCAGCTCTTTTAAATCAAATATCTTAGGGTCTTCCATGCCACTACCCCACTCCATTCTTGTAAATGTGTTGGGACCAAAATGGATAAAAGCGATAAACTCATTACGAAGCGCTGCATATTGATTGGGCGTTGGCACTACATGCGCGGCTTTAAGAATAATTTTTTCTTTAGCATCAGAAGGATCAACGGCTATGGTATTTTTTACAGCCATTGCATTACCTGCAACCTGTGCAAATGCCGGGGCAATAAATAATACCAATGATACCAAAACAATATATTTCAATTTGCAGATCATGAAGCCTTATGTTTATTTAGATGAATGCTGGCAGTTGTAACCGGGTAAAGATATTTAAATAATAGACTGAAAGTGTAGATGATTTTGGGGGTAGCGGTCAGCTATGGGCTATGAGCTACGGGCTATGAGTTGACGGCTGATAGCCCATAGCACTTAAAATCTGACCATACGGTGGCAATACCAAGAGAGAGATTGAGTAATTTCAACCACTGCTTTAATATTCATTGCGGCCTTTATACCGCTAACGGCTGACAAGTGATTGCTGACTGCTGATACCTCACCCCAACCACAAGTTCCCTTTTTCGTAACCCTATTTCCCGATATGATATACATTTTTCAGATTTAACCCTCAACTTCGCGCCGGATTCATGTAATAGCTCAATAATTCATGTTATTGCTATATTTTATTTGCCGTGGTTAGTTTAATACGGTTGCTTTGAATATTGCTTTACTATGACACTTAAAAATTGATATCATGCGGATGTGTTTTAAGCTGGCCCTGATCGTTATCTGTCTATTATTTACCCTGCCGTTGTTAATGGCGCAATCCGGCAACCGGGCTGGTATTTTCATTACAGGGAAAATTACAGATTCTGCTACTCACAGCCCGGTCATGTATGCTACCATCACATTATTGAAACAGGATTCTGCTGTGAGCTCAGCTTATTCAGGTGAGGAAGGCAACTTCAGCATACAGGTACAGCAGGCAG
>MKRS01000532.1 GCA_001897035.1 Bacteroidales bacterium 45-6 | reverse complement strand
CTCATCAGCGGCCACTGGCAAAAGGAAAATGCCCAGAAAATAAAGCCCCATCAAGCCATAAAAGATGTTGGCCACCAGGTTTTTATAAAACCCGCTCGACCGGACACTCTTCAGAAAGTCTTGTTTGATTAGATTGAAAATCAGCATAATTTACTGTTTGTTTTAGAGTTAGATCTTTCTTTCGCGGTAATTCTCTACCACTTCCTCGATGCTCACGTGCAGCAAGTCCATCGCCTTGAAGGTTTCGGGCAGCACTTCCTCGAAGAAGTCCTTTCGTTGTAGTTTCAGGATAATATTGAATGCATTCTTCTCCACGAAATAGCCCATTCCCCGTTTGGTATAGATCACGCCTTCCGCCTGCATGTATTCGAAGGAACGCATCACCGTGTTGGGATTCACTTCCAGCGACACGGCAAGCTCCCTGACAGAAGGAATCCGCTCTTCTTCCATCCAATCTTTCTTCAGAATTTTCTGAAAGCAAAAATCGATGATTTGAAGATATATAGGCTTGTTTTCTTTAAATTCCATGTAATTTGTTTTTAGTTAAATGACGAGACCCCGCGCCGTTACACTTCGGTTTCCCTCAATTTCAAAAAGCTGACCACCCACATGCCGAGCGGCGCCACCAAATTCAAGCTTATATAGACAAAGAGATTCCTGTTTATGCCAGATAGCGTATGAGAATGGTTGCTGTCCGAATACATCATGTCGCCCCAAAAATTGATCCCCAACGATACCTGATGGTTTTCCAGGAACATGCTCTGGTGAAAAAGGATGAACACAAGGGCAAACAACAGGAAATAGATAATCAGGCTGAGGCTGACTTTCCAAAACACATGCTTCCTGAAATAGAAACTGCCTACCAGAAAGAAAGATTGCAAAGCCGAAATAGAACATATCTGTTCAAAAGAAAGGCTCTTGAGAAAATCGATGATCCGACTGCCCGATTCTACGCACATTCCTCCCGGCATCAACCTGTATAGCCAACCTATAAGTAAAAGATACGCGATCACGAATGCCGGCATGAGGATAACGCTGAAGCTCCATTTCACCAGGAACTTTTCAAAGGAGGACACAGGCAGGGTGAAGTCGAAGATGGAGTTTGTGCGGTCAACCCTCTTGTGGTAAATGATTGGGGCAAGAACGGTCAGAGCCACCCCGAAGGCCACAAAAGAGAAATTTAGTGGACTGGATTGAAACACATAACTGTATATGACCGTAAGTGCAAATATGCCGAGGCCCACCGACCCTATCCCGATCAATTTGGGGCTATACCTGCCGAATTCCCTCGTAAACAGTTTCCCAAATCTATGTATATCAAATATATTGCTCATAAGTGAATCTACTCTATACGTTAAACAAGTCTTTGAATGTCGTCCGGTTGGAAACAGCAGCATTAAACAGCATCTCGATGTTCAGGGTGGTCTCCTCTCCCGTGAGGTTTGGACCGACGTAGGAATATCCCGCCAGATTGCTCTCCGTGTAATACGTGTTTTCAGGCTTGTTCTGCGTGTGCTTGAAAACCAATTTACGGGTAATCTCCTCCACCGAATTGTTGAGCAGCACCTGGTTGCGGTCGAGGATGATGATTGGGTCGATGAGACTTTCCAGGTCTCGCACTTGATGCGTGGAAATGATAATGCAGCGGTCTTCGTCGTAGGCCGAGGCAATCACCTTGCGGAATTGGGCTTTTGAAGGAATGTCCAATCCATTGGTTGGCTCGTCGAGCAGCACGTAAGGTGTGTTCAGCGACATTCCGTAGGAAATCAACACCTTTTTTTTCTGCCCATACGACAATTCCGAGAATTTGCGGTCGGTTTCCATCTCGAAGTCGCGCATGTTATTCTCAAATTGTTCCCGGCTGAAATGAGGGTAAAACTTAGCATTGTCCTTGATGAACCGGTCAATTTTCACCGTCGGGGATTCAAATTCTTCGGGCAGCAAAAACACCTTCGACAAGGTTTCGGGATCGCGGCGGAAGGTGTCTTTTCCATCTATCTTGCATTGCCCCGAATCGGGAAAACGAAGCCCGGCGATGATCCTCAGCAAGGTGGATTTGCCCACCCCATTCTCTCCCAGCAAGCCGTAAATCCCGCTGGCCATTTCGAAAGAAACTTGCTCGAAAACAGGCTTGCCCTTTTTGTAATAGAACGACAAATTGTTTATCTCGATCACTTTTTACGTGTATTAGGTAAATAGAACACTGCAAATGTAATGTAAATATTTAATAGGACAAACTATTAGCCATAAATTTTTGTCACGAATGAAAAACCCTTATTTTTGTGGTTGCAACTTTCTAAATTCCCGAATGAAAAGATTTTTCCTTGCTTTTTTACCCCTCTTCTTGTATTTGGCGGCCTATCCGCAGGAATCCTCCACCCAGATCCGGGCAGTGTGGCTCACCACCAACTGGCAGCTCGATTGGCCTTCTTCGGGATTGAGCGCCGACGGGCAGAAGCGGCAGTTGCAAGGCATCCTCGATTCACTGCAAAAGCTCAACTTCAACACCGTGTTGTTCCAAGTCCGGATCAGGGGTAGTGTGCTTTACCGTTCCAAAATGGAGCCGATGAGTTCCTTCGTGCGGGCCGGCACGAGCGACGGCAGGCCTTTCGACCCGCTCGCCTTCACCATTGAGGAGTGCCACAAGCGGAACATGGAATGCCACGCCTGGATGGTGACTTATCCGCTGGGCAGCCAGGGAGTCTTTTCTCCCAAAAAACAAAACTTTCTGAGCCGGAATCAGGAGTTGTGCAAACTCTACAAAGGCGAGTGGTATCTCGACCCGGGCAATCCAAAGACCAACGATTACCTGCTTTCGCTCGTCAAGGAGATCGTGGAAGGATACGATGTGGACGGAATTCATTTCGACTACATTCGTTACCCGGATGAGAACACCAGTTTTCCCGACAAGAACACTTTCAAGAAATATGGGAACTGGGAATCACTCGACTCGTGGAGGCGATCCAACGTCACCCGCTTTGTGACGCAGGCTTATCAGTATGTGAAAGGCGTGAAGCCTTGGGTGCAGGTGAGCAGTTCGCCCATCGGGATCTACCGTTCGCTAAGCGGAAAAGGAGACCGGTGGAGTGGCTTTGAATCGGTGTTTCAGGATTCTTACAACTGGCTCAAGCTGGGCGTTCAGGACGCTGTGTATCCGATGATGTATTACGAGGACAAGAACTTCTATCCCTACGTGGACGACTGGCTGAAAAATGCGAACGGAAGATTCGTTGTCCCTGGGCTGGGCGTTTACAAAATGCTTTCCCGCGAGCAAAACTGGGATTTGCAGGTGGTGACACGCCAGATCGATTTCCTCAAAAGCACTGCGGCAAGCGGCGAAGCTTATTTTAGACTCGGTATGATCCTTGGCAACCTGAAAGGAATCAAGGATGAGCTGCTGAGCTATTACCGCAATCCAGCAAAACTGCCGCCGATGAATTGGCTCAACAACGAGCCTCCCGCCTCGCCGGATGATTTTCAGATCTACCGCACCGACAACCGCACCGTGCAGATGAAGTGGAACGCGCCTTCCGGCAAAGACCTGACATACACCGTCTATTCGTTTTACCCCAACGACAGCATCGATCTCGACAACCCGGAGAACATCGTTGCGTCGGGAGTCCGCAAAACAGAACTGACTCTGACAATCGAAAATTCCACGCAAGGGAAATACTATGCAGTGTCGGCTTCCAACCGGTTTCACATCGAGGGAAAAATGAGCCAAATCGCCTATTTTCTCCCTTCGCTCGACTTGCAGAAATAGCGCGCACGGATTCAAGTTCTTGGAGATGCCACGAAAGAAGTTTTAGGCTTCAATCACTTTCCGTTTATTCAATTATTCGTATATTTGCACGCCATATAAGGTTGAGATTCATACGCAACTAATTCATTAAAAATTGTTTCCAATATGTTATTATCCATCATCTGGGATCAAGACCCCACCATTTTTTCTGTGTTTGGACGCGATGTCCGCTGGTATGGCTTGCTCTGGGCACTTGGTCTGCTGGCTGCCGTAAGCATCGTGCAACGGATCTTCAAAGCGGAAAAAATCTCCGACAAATGGTTTGAATCCTTGTTCACCTACGTGATTGTTGGCATCATCGCCGGAGCAAGGCTGGGGCATTGCCTGTTTTACGGCCCGCTCTTCGACACTGTGGTGGACGGCCACATACAGGAAGGATACCTGAGCCACCCGCTCAACATCCTCAAGATCTGGGAAGGAGGCTTGGCCAGCCATGGAGGAGTGCTTGGAATCATCATTGCCGTATGGCTCTATTCCCGCAACGTGACCCACAAAAGCATGCTTTGGACATTTGACCGGATTGTGGTCCCAGCCGGACTAACAGCAGGGATGATCCGCTTGGGAAATCTCATGAATTCGGAAATATATGGAGGTTCCACCAACCTGCCTTGGGGCTTCAACTTTATACGCGACAGGCATTGGGCTATGCCTTTGGAACAAGGAGGTTCGGCAGGCCTGCCGTGCCATCCCACGCAAATCTACGAAGCATTGATCTATTTCCTGATTTTTGCTGTTTGCATGTACCTGTATTGGCGGACAGATGCCAAAAACAAACAAGGATTCATCATCGGCTTTGCCATGATCGGCATATTTGTTTCACGTATTCTGGTCGAATACCTCAAAAATATCCAGGAACCATTCGAGATCAGTTTGCGCTCGACCATCGGATTAGATATGGGCCAACTGCTAAGCATCCCATTCGTAGTTTGGGGCATCTGGCTCGTGTGGAATGCCAAGAAGAAAAGCCCGGCTTCAACTCTTGCCTCAACCAGCGCCAAGAAGTAGTTTGGCTAATCGGCTTTACAGCCGACTGTCAAAGAGATGCACCTCGCTGATGTCAATCACGATCATGGGGCGGTTGTCATCCATGCAGCGATGAAACGGAACGAGTAATTCCTGCAAGGCAGTCACTTCGCACGCTTGCAGGAGTTTTTTTTGCTCGAATGTGAGCAATTATTGCAGTTGTTTGTTAAAGAGAAGGAAATCGGAACAATAACAGAATTAAAAAAGAACAGAAAGCCAAATATGGGTATCGAGAAAGGAATATTCAGAAGAACTGAATTGCTTGTGGGAAACAACGTGATGGACAAAATCTACGACGCCAACGTCATTATTTTTGGCGTGGGAGGAGTTGGAAGCTGGTGCGCCGAAAGCCTTGTCCGCTCCGGTATCTCGCGGTTGACCATCGTGGATTCCGACAGGGTGTGTGTCACCAACATCAACAGGCAATTGCTCGCCACCCTCAAGACGGTTGGTCAGGTGAAGGTGGAAGCATTGAAAGAACGGCTGTTGGAGATAAATCCGAAGGCAAAAATCACCGCCCTGCAAAAGATTTACAACGCCGAGACCTCCGAATCCTTCGGTTTGGATCAATACGACTTCATCATCGATGCCATAGACAGCCTGGAGAGCAAAGCACACCTGATCCGCACCGCCACGAAAACTGAAGCCACCTTCATTTCGTCGATGGGGGCTGCCCTTAAGATGGATCCCACGAAAATCAGGATCGACGAATTCTGGAAAGTCAGGGGCTGCCCGTTAGGTTCGGCCTTGCGGAAAAAAATCAAGCAAGGGGAAAAACCGTCAAAAAAATTCCTTTGCATTTACAGTGACGAAGTATTGCCCAACTTAGGCAAAAATGAATCGTGTGGCACAGAGAAATGCCTGTGTCCCAAATCGAAGAACGGGCCGGGCGATCCGGACTTGGTAAACCACGAGTGGTGCAGCTCCAAGGCGCAGATCAATGGCACGATGGCTCACATCACCGCCATCTTTGGATTCACTATCGCCGGCTTAGTTTTGAAAAAAATTAACGAATCAGTTTAAAATATTATCCTCAAGTATGCTCTCGCCCTGTTTTTTTTCTAACTTTGTACAAAAAAACAGGTAAGCAGTTTGGCATTTTATTCGAATGAATTCGATCTCCATCTTAAAGGGGGTAATCGCTGATAGATAGCAATATACGGGAAGTAGATTTATGTCTAACCAATTTAGTAGGAAAAATATCTGCTTGTAGTTAAAAACACAGATACGAATTATCAAATTTTCAAATGAAATTAAGTAATCTGACAGCGATTTCGCCGATAGATGGCAGGTATCGCAACAAAACCGATGAATTGAGTCTCTTTTTTTCGGAATTTGCACTCATTAAATACCGTGTGAAGGTTGAAATAGAGTACTTCATCGCTTTATGCGAACTCCCTTTGCCCCAATTGAAGGATGTAGATCGTTCCTTGTTTCCATCATTGAAAGGCATCGCCGACCTGTTTTCCGAAGAAGAAGCGCATCACATAAAAGAAATAGAAAAAATCACGAATCACGACGTGAAGGCTGTCGAATATTTCATCAAGGAAAAATTCGATGTTCTGGGCCTCGCCCAATACAAGGAATTTATCCATTTCGGCCTCACATCGCAAGACATAAACAACACTTCGGCGCCCTTGTCTGTAAAAGACTATTTGCACACATGCTACATCCCGCAGATAGAACTCCTGATAGCAGAATTGCAACGGCGAGCCGATGAATGGAGAGACGTGCCCATGCTGGCTAAGACGCATGGACAGCCCGCCTCGCCCACCAGATTGGGAAAAGAGCTGCAAGTGTTTGTCAGCCGCCTCGAAAACCAGTTGGAGCTATTGAAGCAAGTGCCACTTTCCGCAAAATTCGGAGGCGCTACTGGCAATTTCAATGCCCATCACGTGGCCTATCCCGAGTTCGATTGGCGTGAGTTTGGAAACCAATTTGTGGCAGGCAAACTTGGCCTTGCGAGAGAGCAATGGACTACCCAAATATCCAACTATGACAATCTGGCAGCCCTGTTTGATGCCGTGAAACGTATCAACACCATCCAAATCGACTTGAACAGAGATGTTTGGCAGTACATCTCGATGGAATACTTCAAACAAAGGATCAAGGAAGGGGAAATCGGCTCTTCGGCCATGCCGCACAAGGTGAATCCGATCGATTTCGAAAATGCCGAAGGAAATTTGGGCATCGCTAATGCCATTCTG
>MKRS01000531.1 GCA_001897035.1 Bacteroidales bacterium 45-6 | reverse complement strand
CAATACTTTCTTGCAAAATTACTGCCTCAAAAAGCGAAAAAGCGCAACGGAATATGCCGCTGCGCTTTTCTTGTGAAAATTGGTTGTTTCGCTATGTGTCTTAAAACCAATATACATAAGCGAAATCTTGGCGATGTTCCATGTCGGGATGCACAGGATAAGCCCTCAATGCAAATTTTGTAGAACCGTTCACCGAGGCTTCATATTCGAGTTCGAAGGATAATTTCGAACCTTCTCTCTTGACCAATTTCAGGCTGTTGGCCGATAGAAATTTGTCGCTATTGGTGGCCGGGTCGAACTGTATGAATACCAAGTCAACGCCCACGTCACCCACGATGTCTTTTTTGTCGATCACCACTTTGCCAGAGTATTTTGCCCCTTCCACCAAGTTGAATGTGTCGTGCACTAATTCGCTGTTGCCTTGGGTTAGCTCCACGGAGTCCACAGAGAGTTTATACCATTTTGCCGCCGTGTCTTCTTTCCAAGCCGCCAATTCTTTGGCTTTCTTGAAATTGTCAGCTACAACAAACTCATGGCGTTTTTTCAAAGGCTGGTAGAATCGGACGATGTAGTCGTCGATCATACGTTTGGTAGTGTACACCGGAGCAATTTTCGCAATCGAGTTTTTCACATAGCGAATCCATTCGGAAGAAAATCCTTTTTCGTTCCGTGAATAGTATAGCGGAAGAATTTCGTTTTCGAAGGTGTTGTAGATCAACGAAGCATCGAGTTCGTCCTGGTAGCTCGTGTTTTCATAAGTCTGCTTCTCTGTCAGACTCCAACCGGCTTCCGCACGGTAGCCTTCGTACCACCATCCGTCAAGCACTGAAAAGTTCAACACCCCGTTCATTTCGGCTTTTTCGCCCGATGTCCCGGAAGCTTCCAGCGGACGGGTGGGTGTGTTCAGCCAAATGTCAACACCCGAGATCAGGCGTTTGGCCAATTGCATGTCGTAGTTTTCAAGGAAAATGATTTTCCCAAAAAATTCCGGGCGCAACGAAATGTCGATGATGTGTTTGATAAGGCCCTGGCCAGCACCATCGGCTGGGTGCGCCTTTCCTGTAAACAGGAACTGGATGGGTCGTTCGGGATTATTGACAAGTTTGGACAAGCGGTCGAGGTCGGTAAACAGCAAATGTGCCCGCTTGTATGTAGCAAAGCGGCGGCCAAAGCCCACCAGCAAGGCATCCGGATTGATGTCTTTGACCAATGAAATCACCTCCGAGGGCTTGCGACTGCTTTTGCTCAAGTTCTGTCTCAATTGTTTTTTCACGTAGTCGATCAACCGTTTTTTCA
>MKRS01000530.1 GCA_001897035.1 Bacteroidales bacterium 45-6 | reverse complement strand
CGACGCTCTTCCGATCTTAGTCTATTTTCTGCAGGCAATTCTCATTTACAAGAAAGTCCGCATCCGCTAATCCAGTTGTCGGGGTCAGGCTGACTATGTAGTTGCGGATAGGGGTGGGCGAGAGGTCGCTCAATGGTCGCCTGGCAAATACATCGAGTTCGAGGGTGCGGTTCACATTGGGGGAGTTGCTTTCCCCGATCAGGTAGTAGGTGCCGGGGTCGAGGCTGATATTGAGCTGTAACTCGTTGTCGTTGAACATAGATTGGATTTGTTTTCGCCCCACGTCAAGCACATAAAGTGCTGTGCTTCCGTCATGTTCGGTGTCAATGAGGTATATCACGAAACTCATTCGTTTGGTGATGGTTAGGCGATAGAATGCGTCGTTGGAGGAGCCTCCATAGTCGTTTTTCAGGGTGCGGGTGTCCACCATGTCGATGTAGTCGAAATCGGAACTATATGTTCCTATGATTCTCGCATAGGAGAAATTGTCCTGGGCGGTTGCGGCCAGAATGATGAACCAGGCCCATAGTAAAAAGTGTAGCTTTTTCATGTCTATGCTTTGAGAATGGTTTAATAATTCGTTTATTTCTTCTTTGTCGTTTATTTATCACTAAGGGCACGAAGTACCACGAAGGTTTTTCTGTTTTTTTCTTTGTGTATCCTTTGTTCCTTTGTGATTAGGTTTTCGTCATTCTTTTTTCTCGCTGTTTTATTTATCACTAAGGACACGAAGTACCACGAAGGTTTTTCTGTTTTTTTCTTTGTGTATCCTTTGTTCCTTTGTGATTAGGCTTTCGTCATTCTTTTTTTCGCTGTTTTATTTATCACGAAGGGCACGAAGTACCACTAAGGTTTTTCTGTTTTTTTCTTTGTGTGTCCTTTGTCCCTTTGTGATTAGATTTTCTATGATGGCGGCTTTTGTCGAGCGATTCACTTTTTCACAATGGTTCGTTGCAACACCATGTCGTCCACATGTACGTACACCACATAGCCACCCCTTAGTTGGCCGGCGATATTAATTTCGATGCTGTTATAGCCTTCGGGTTTGTCCAGGGGCGGAGTTGTTCGCACTGGTATGCCGATGCTGTTGTGTACCGAAAACCAGATTTGTGCCGGACGTGTCAGCTTGTAGCTGATGTGAATGTTGTCGATCACGGGGTTGGGGGTAATGTTAGCTTCGGTGAATACGGCTTCAGCGCCTGTTGGGATAAGTGTCGGCTGCGGTTGCTCTGCCGAAGCATCGTCTGTGCTGGAAGTTTGTTTTTCGGGAGGGTAGTAGAACGATGTGCTGAACACG
>MKRS01000529.1 GCA_001897035.1 Bacteroidales bacterium 45-6 | reverse complement strand
AGCAGGAAATCAATTTCTTCCCGACCGTGTGCAAAAATCATGGGATCGCCCCCCTTGAGGCGAACCACATTCTTGCCGCTCACCGCAGCTTGGTAAAGTAATTCATTGATGTCGTCCTGGTGATGGCTGTGCTTGTCCTTGCGTTTGCCTACGTATATTTTTTCAGCAGTATATCTGTTTAAAAATTCTTTATCTAAAAGGTCATCGTGGAAAATCACATCGGCATGTTGCAAGGCTTTTTCTCCCCCGAGAGTCAGCAAGTCCGCATTTCCGGGGCCAAAACCCACCAAAGTGACTTTCCCGTAAGCTTTCCGAACATCGCGAAGCGAGAAAAAATCTTTCCATTCCGCATCCCCCTTGCGTCCGACCACCGCCAAATTTCCCTGCAAAGGGTGTGTTTTGAATGGCAACGACTCGGCTGCCCGGTGAGACAAGCCCAAACGATGCAAGGCGCAAGTGGCTACAACCAAAGCATCTACAAAACCACTATCTACTTGGGCGATGCGCTCCTCAATGGTTCCCCGGATGCTCACCACCTGCAGGTCGGGACGAAGTTTCAACAATTCTTCTTTCCTTGTTTTCGAACTGGTGCCGACACGTGCGCCAACAGGCAATGCAGCCAAGCCGAGGCCATCTTTGCTGACCAGCGAGTCTGTTTTGTCAGCAGCCTCGGTGAGGCAAAACAGGTCGAGCCCGGCAGGCAAGGGATAAGGTAAATCTTTGGCAGAATGGATGGAAATATCCGCTTCGCCGTTCAGTAAGGCGGCATCTAATTCTCGGGTGAAAAAATCAGCAGCAATGCCTTCCATCAAGGAAATCTGCTTGTTGTTGTCGCCAAACGAAGAAAAGGCGTTCAACTCATAATCGAAGACTGGAAAAGCCGCAATCAGCTCCCTCACTTGAATAAGCGAAAGGGGGCTGTTGCGGCTCACGATGCGTATTTTTTTCACCTTGTTCATCTCCTTGATAGTTTGAACAAAGGTACTTGTGTCGGGAAGAGGTAGCAATACCACAAATGTGGTATTCTCGGTGAGGCAAAGCGAATGTGGCAATATACAATGTGCCAATACGATAATGTGCTAATGAGAGAATTAGTCAATTGATAATTCAGTGATTCCGTTGCCTGATGCTAACTGTTTCCGCTCTTCTACTTTATCCTGTTTTTCGAAAACCTGCTCGACAAAAACCGCCCCAATACACTCAGGATAAGAACAATAATCGTCAGCAGCAAAGCAGAAGCATAGGCCCTGTCCTGTACATCGGCGGAAGGACTACTCAATTGGAAAAATACGGAAAGAGGCAAAGTGGCGGCCGGCTGGGTAAGCGACGTGGGTATGCTGTCGGAAAATCCGGCGGTGAACATCACTCCGGCCGCATCGCCGATGGCGCGACCCACAGAAAGCAGCGTGGCAGTGGCAATGCCCGGCGCAATTTGGCGCACAACGAGGGTGATCGTTTCCAGCTTGGTGCTGCCCAACGAGTAAGAAGCATCCAGCAATTCTTTCGGCAACTGGCGCGCCACTTCGTCTATGGAACGTATGAAAATAGGTATTATCAGCAAAGTAATCACGAGGACACCTCCGCCCAAGGAAGTTCGCAATCCGAAATAAATCATGATGGAAAAAGCGAAAGCGCCATACACGATGGAGGGAATGCCAAAGAGAATATCGAAGGAAAGCCGCGAGATGTAGGCCAGTTTCGATGTTTTGGAGAGATATACATTCAAGTAGAATACCACCGGGATGCTGATCGCCAACCCAAGCAAGGTGGATGCACCGACAATATAGAGCGACCCGACGATGGCATTGAGCACACCGCCTTCTCCCCCGATGTAAAAACCACCGCTGGGTAGCTTGGTTATCATGTCCCAGTTGAGGGCAGGAAGGCCACGGCTCACGATGGTGTAAATAATGTTCCCAACCAAGGCGAACACCACCAAGGTGGCCAGCAGCATCAGGACTTTAAATATTTTTTCTTCTATGAATCGCATGTTGTAAATCAGTTAGCAGTCATCAGTTAGCAGTTAGCAATTGTAGCATAAGAGTATTGTGATCAGGTAACCAATCCCTTCACTCGGTCACTTGGTCACATGGTCACATGGTCACTTGTTTTCTTGGTCACTTATGCTCTATTTGGTGAAGCACGATCCTCGATCCAGCATAGAACAGCAGCACCACCACAAACAGGAGCAGGGCGGCAAGCATCAGAGCAGCTTCGTAGAGCGGAATCGAAAGCATTTCACCATAATTATTGGCAATGAGTGCAGGCAAAGGATAACAGGCATCGAAGAGGGAATGAGGTATCTGTGGCAGGTTTCCGCAAACCATCAGCACAGCGATGGTCTCGCCGAGGGCGCGGGAAACAGCCAGAACGATAGCCGCAAAAATGCCCGATCGACTCTTGCGCAGGACGATGTATTTGGTCGTCTCCCACTTGTTGGCACCCAACGAAAGGGATGCGTCACGCAGTTCCTTGGGCACCACGGAGAATATCTCGATGAACAAGCTCACCAGCAAGGGTAAAATCATCACGCCAAGCACAATGCCTCCGGCAAGGGTGGTGTAACCCGTAGAGAATTCCACAAAATGAGGTGCTAATTTTTCAGAAATCCAGGGAACAATCAGCAAGACGCCCCACACTCCATAAACTACCGACGGCAGGCCCGCCAAAATGTCCAATGCGGGAAACACCCATTTCTTGATGTACGACTTGGAATGTTCGGTCAGGAACACGGCGGTGAGCAAGGCGATGGGCAAAGCAAAAATAACCGCCAGGATCGTGATCCACAGCGTGCCTACAATAAATGGCAAGAAGCCAAACTTTCCCTGGCCTGGCTTCCACTGGGACGAAAAAATCAAATCCCATAGAGAATTGCTCTCAAAGATCGGGGCCGACTTGAAGTAAAGGCCAAATGCCATGGCTATCACCAGCAAGATGGAGGCGATGGTCAGGAAAAGCATGATTCCTCCGGCAACTTTGTCTTTGAGAATCCGATAATACGACAAGGTGGGCATTGAGAGTTAGTTTAGTTGAGAGAAAAGAGCCGAACAAGCATTAGACCCGTTTGTCCGGCTTTCATTTAGGTATGTTCTTTATTTTAGTTTCGCCAAATTTGCGTTCAGCGAGCCTTGGGTCAGCTGGATGAATCCGGCAGGGTTGCTATATTTTTGTCCGTCCTTGAGGATGAATTTCAGAAACTCAGCTACAAGGGGTTTCGGTTTACCGTTCGACACCAAATAGAGTGTTCGGGCAGGAGGAGAAGGATATTTGCCTGCGGCAATCGCCCGGATAAACTGGGTGACAGTGCCGTAGAATTGCTCTTCGGGATCAACCTTTCCATTCTTGTTCACATCGATCGGGAGTACCACAAGTCCGGCAGTAGGCCTTTTGGTTTTTTGATCGTAAGCATAGGCAATGTTGTTGTACCCAAATCCAAGCGGATCTTTCTGGATGGCGGACGCAATTCCGGGATCACCGAAAACCGCTATGCCTTTCAAGTCTTCCTGCCTCTTGCCAAAGAATTTAGCCCAAGTTTCGGCTGCACCGCAAGCATCGGATCGCGTGTAGAGATGAACCGGAATATTCGAATTAGCACTCAAAACCTGTCCCCAAGTGGTGAACTGGCCTGTGATGAACAACTTCCCCCCGGTTTCCTGCGTATAGCCTTTTGCCAGCAACTCCTTTAGCTTCGGATTCTTGGCATTGATGGTAGCCACCACGGCATCCTTTGCCACGGCAAAAGCCACAGCGCCTTTCTTGAATTCATCGTCGTGAACATCGCGCGACAACATGCCCAAATCCACCACCTTGGCAAGCGCATCGGTCATCCCTTTGCCGGCTCCTCCAGCCGAGATGTCAATCTTCACCTTTGGATGAAGCTTTTTGAACTCATCCGCCCACTTCACCGCCAACGGATAAAGCGCAAATGCTCCCGACAGGGAAATTTCCCCCTCCAACTCTTTTCCGGATTGAGCTCCGGCCTTAAAGGGAATGGCTAAAATAAATAATGCCAACACAATGGCTGAAATAATCTTTTTCATACGATTCATTGTTATGCGGTATGCAACTCCGCATGATTTTCCGGTTATCGGGATAAAATCACGCTCTGTTTCATATCCTTCTACAGTTTGAATTAATTTTTTTACAAAGGTATTCCCATCCCGCAACTCGGGCAATACCATATTAGCGGTATATATTCCTGTGTAAAGGCGTCTGAAAAAATCCTTTAAGGCGTATTCGCAGCCAAGCCTTAGACGTTTCTAATTTTGCCATATCATTTAAACTTAGCGGCAAGAAGCTCTCGGGAATGCAACTTTCCGCATTTACAAATCAGAAATCCAAGTACCAAGCCTCCACAAAGGATCGCAATGTGTAACACTATCGCCTTCACAAGATAAGAGATGAATTAAAAGTAAATTAAACTTTTAACAAACCCATTTTTATTAAAAAGTTGGGTATTACCTTTGCCGAAAATTAAATTATTACAAGAATAGATAGTTAATTTAGAAATAGGCGTTTCAGATGCTTTATGGTGAAAGGATGTAGGGTCGCAATGCTCCAAAAGATTGTTGAAGTTTGATTTTTGAGGCGCACCCAGATAATTTGAGAAAATATCTTGTGTGAAAAAAGCCTCATAAATAAGCCATTATTAAGAAATGATGATGCTCCCGAAAATCCTGCAATTGATCCATATCCAATACGAACAATTTGCCACATCCGATAGTTTAGACTATTGGAAGCTCCCCACGCCCGACGATAATTTATTTGAGATTAATAAAAAAACGGTATTCGAACGAACAGTTATTTAAGATTTTGTCTTATGAAGCGAAACACGATTTTTGTACAATCACGAAAGTCCACAATCAAAAACCCAAACAACGTTGCCTTAGGGCCAATGTTATTTCCATGCCACCTGGCAGGTAAATCCAACCGCATGAGAAGATCCTTATTTCCATTTGTTTTAGGCATTTCCTTGGTGTTGACGGCCTGTCACAGCCAAAAAGAGGAAAAAGAAGAAGCCGTTGTTTACCGGATCACTTCTCCTATGGTGAAAGACACTGTGGTAACAAGCGAGTATGTCGCCCAAATCCAATCGTCCAAAAACATCGAAGTGCGCGCCCAGGAAAAGGGATTCCTTCAAAAGATCTATGTGGACGAAGGTCAATCCGTCCATGCCGGACAAGTGCTTTTTAGGATTATGCCGGAGGTGTATCAGGCTGACGTGATGAAAGCCAACGCCGAGGTGGAGCAGGCAAAAATAGACTACCAGAACGCAAGCACCCTGGCCAAAAACGACATCGTGGCCAAAAACGAGAAAGCGATGGCCAAAGCCAAGCTCGACGGGGCGAAAGCCGATTTGCGGGCGGCGCAACTGCATTTGTCGTTCACCACCATCAAAGCCCCATTTTCGGGTGTCATCAACCGAATCCCCCTCAAGACGGGAAGTTTGGTCAACGAGGGCGACCTGCTGA
The DNA here is from genome assembly GCA_001897035.1 of Bacteroidales bacterium 45-6. Taxonomy (GTDB): domain Bacteria; phylum Bacteroidota; class Bacteroidia; order Bacteroidales; family Dysgonomonadaceae; genus UBA1309. The sequence goes on along the minus strand of MKRS01000529.1, from coordinate 1,609 downwards.
CTTCTCTTTCCGATAACACAGGCGTTTACGCTTATTTCAACCTCTCTGAAACGGAGTACTTGAACTACCAGACCCAGGCAGCTGAAAGGAGCAACAAGCAAGTGGGCCTTGTGCTCGCAAACGGCCAACCCTTTTCCGAAAAGGGAGTCATCCAGAACATCGAAGGCGAGTTCAACAGCGAAACGGGAAGCATCGCCCTCAGGGCCAAATTCCCGAACCCGAACCAGTTGCTCAGAAACGGGCAAACGGGCAAAATCCAGATGGAAATCCCCTTGAAAAGTGCAACGATTGTCCCCCAGAAATCGACTTTTGAAATACAGGATCAGAAATACGTTTTTGTAATTGGCAAAGATGGCAAGGTGACCTCCCGTGTGATCAAGGTGGCCTACGTGCTGCCCGACATCTACATCCTGGAATCGGGTCTTTTGCCCAACGAAAAGTTCCTGGTGGAGGGATTCCAGAAAGTGAAGGAGGACGACAAGGTGAAGACGAGATTCGAATCGCCCGAACAAGTGCTGAAATCCTTGAAGCTAAAAGCCGACTAAGTGTTCTCTCCTAAAGAAAAGTATCATGTTTAAGAAATTTATCCGCAGGCCTGTCCTGTCCATTGTCATATCGCTCGTTATTGTCTTTTTCGGAATCATCTCCTTGGTGAATCTTCCGGTGACGCAATTTCCGGCTATTTCACCTCCCAAGGTGAACGTTACAGCCGAATTCCCCGGAGCAAACAACGAGTTGCTTGTCAAAGCTGTAATCATCCCCATCGAACGGGTACTGAACGGAATCCCCGGCGTGAAATACATCACTTCGGGTGCCGGCGACGACGGTGAAGCTTCCATCCAGTTGGTATTCAACCTCGGCACAGACCCCAACGTAGCGGCCATCAACGTGCAAAACCGCATTTCCTCGGCCGTGAACAAGCTTCCGCCGGAAGTGATCCGCGAAGGGGTGAAAATCACGCGCGAAGAGCCCAACATGCTGATGTATATCAACCTATACAGCGACAACCCGAAATCCGACCAAAAGTTCCTCTACAACTACGCCGACATCAACATCGTGGACGAGCTCAAGCGTATCGACGGCGTAGGCTTCGTGGACATCCTCGAAACGCGCGACTACGCCATGCGCATTTGGCTCAAGCCCGACCGCCTCACCGCCTATGGCATTTCGGCACAGGAGGTGATGGACGCACTCAGCAGCCAGAGCATCGAAGCTTCACCGGGAAGGGTGGGCGAAGGATCGGGGAAGCGTTCCCAAGCATTTGAATATGTGCTCAAATACCCCGGCCGCTACACCACCGAAGCCGAATACGGCGACGTGATCCTAAAGAAAAGCGACAACGGGGGCTTTGTCAAGCTCAAGGATGTGGCCGATATCGACTTCGGCAGCATGGTCTATGACATCTATTCGACCCTCAACGGAAAACCTTCTGCCGCCATCTCGGTGAAACAGTCCTACGGGTCAAATGCCAGCCAGGTCATCAAGGACGTGAAAAAGCTGATGGCGACCCTCCAAAAAGAAAACTTCCCGAAAGGGATGCACTACGAGATCAGCTACGACGTTTCCCGCTTCTTAGACGCCTCCATGGAGAAGGTGATACACACTCTTT
>MKRS01000528.1 GCA_001897035.1 Bacteroidales bacterium 45-6 | reverse complement strand
AGAAAAACCGGTCTTTCTTTGCTACTTTCTTTGACCGCACAAAGAAAGTAGCGGCGACACGCCGAATACACGCATTTTAAGCCTGTAATTCGGCATGTACTTATAAAAGGCTCAATTCATCAAAGAACAACTCCAATTGTCTTTGCTCGGGTTCTGGTTGGGCGATTTCGGGCATTATTTCAGCTTCTTGGCATTCCAATAAATCGACTTCAAAGATAAATGGGACTAGTAAAATGGGGTGTCTTGAAATTACCCACCTGCGCCAAACTTCATCAAGTAAAGAATTACAATGCTCCACAGTGCCAAACAAGCCGTTAAGGCACATATTAATCAAGGTCATTTGGCAGCACTGCAAATCAATGTCGGCACAATAAAACTTCATGCCCCTGTTTATCTTGGCGGCGGACAAAGCCAAACGTCCGCTTCCGCAACATGGATCGTAAAAGTTATCACCCTTTGGCTCTGTGATTTCAGCCATCAGGTCACAAATAGGCTCGGGAGTAAAGAACTGCCCCTTGCGCTCGTTGCCAAGAATCTCCATGAAGTAATCTCCCAAACAGTCTTTTAACCCGATCCCCCGATTATTCATTTCATTGACAAGCTCCGCAAAAGCATAAGAGAATTCGTTAATTTCCTTTGCATCGTAGCTTTTTGCCACTTGCAAATATTGCCCTTCCTGCTCCTGTGCAGAAAGAGCGCAGACCGACAGGGTGAGAAAATCACAGAACGCCCGATTTCGCCCAACCCTGTAGCCTGCCTGTTCTATGTGCTTGATAAATTTCATTCTATCACATCAAGATTAAACACATTCATCAAATCACGCAAGGCGGCGTTTTCCCTGTTCATCTCCTGCACGGCTTCACACTCTTTTGTGATCACAATTTTGTTTTGGCAAATCTCCACCTTCACCATGTCGCCCAAGGCAAAGCCAAAGGATTTCAGATATTCCCCTTTCAGGTTCACCCCGATAGTATAGCCCTTTCCCTGCGGCTGCCTGCATACGGTCAAATATTTCTCGCACATGGTCAAGCCCTCCTATCTTCAACCTGGTTCACCGAAAAAACAAAACATATAGGGAAAAAGTCTAAGGAATCCACCTCCCGCCCGTCTTCGGGTTGTTCCCTGCGCTTCCTCCCTTTCGGCTTCCCCCACAACAGCAAGGCGTGTTCGCCCTTTTTCACCCGTTTTCCCGCCTCGTTCCATTGCCTCAGTGTTTTCAAACAGCTATGCCCCTGCGAGGCGTACAGGGCGGTAAGCCCCTGGTTGATCGTGTTTATCTCCCCATCCTTGACCAATGCCTTGAAT
>MKRS01000527.1 GCA_001897035.1 Bacteroidales bacterium 45-6 | reverse complement strand
TGCTGTCAAGCAAGAGAAACTTGCATTCGGGAAAAAATATGGCTAAGGGAATTCCGGGAAATCCGCCACCTGTGCCAATATCTAAAAATGTCGTGCCGGCCCTGAAGCTGTAAGCCTTTGCAATCCCCAAAGAATGGAGCACATGGCGTTCGTAGAGGTTCTCGATGTCTTTACGGGAAATGACGTTGATCTTGGAATTCCAATCGGCATATAAATCGTAGAGAGCAGCGAATTGCTCCTTTTGTTTCTCTGTCAGATCAGGAAAATAGTTGAGGATGATATCCATAACGAAAGTTTATTACTCTGTTAGCAGGGGAGCCAGAGGAGAATTGGGTTTGAGGATCGACTCAAGCTCGTCGAAGGAAAAGTGAATGCGTATCTCATCCAGCGACAAGGCCGACGACTCTCCCTTGTTGAATATGTAGGTTATTCCTTCCTTGTCGATCAAGAAATTATGGTTGGGAGCAATATCTTCAATGCCAAAATAGCCCAAATCTTCGAGTTCGGAGACATCCTTCACGTTGTTTTGTTGCAGAAGCTTGTTTATCAGCAAAGGGCGCATCGCTTTTTCATAGCCTGCGTTAAAAATCGACTCCTCGGTCAAAAATTCGCCTGTTCCCAAGTTGATCACATAGTTGCGGAAAGACGTGAACGAATTGGCCCCGCCCTTGTAGTTCTTTTGCTCCACCTGGAGCGATAGCAAGTTGTATTTGTTGAAAACGACTCTGTTGACAAGTGTTTCAAAATAGGAATAATAATCCTTCTGATTGTCCTCCGAATCGTCCGCATCCTCGTTGTAGAAGGATTTTGCGTCTTCCCTGTACAAGCGGACATAGTCGTTCGCATAGCATCTGGCCGCCACATTTGGCAACGAATCGGCATACGCCTGGTCGAACATGGTAGAAATAAAGTTTGCACGCAAATTTTTGAGGTCTTTCCCATCCGACCCTCTGGTGGGATAAATAAACGAGATGCTTAAGTGGCACGAGGGCTTTGTGGAGTCGTTGTCCAAGTAATACACCTTTGTCAATTTAAGGGAATCAAAAGTCAGGGTACTGGTCTCCGATTTCTTGTCGCCGGGGTGGCAGGAAGGGAGTATCATCAAAAACAATACCCCAATCCAAATTATATAGCGGATTTTCTTCATTACTTTATTTTCGGAACTGGGTACAAAGATAAGATTATTCCCATAATTTGTTGCGATTTGCGAGAATCTATTTCACCACTTCGTAATGAGAGCCACTGAGCCCGAACGCCCGCCTTTCGCCTCTAAAAGCTGGCCGAACAATGCAAATTGAGCCTGCATCAGGCTCGAACACAATCCATTGCCGATATTTCCCGGTAAATTGGCGGCACAAAGAAGATGTCCGCGACCACTACTTCGGGGTTTTTGATCCCGACCTACTGAATTCTATCTGTAAATAAGAAAATTACGGAGATTTTCACGCAGGAAGTCTTGTGGAATAAAAAAATAATGATTAATTTTGCGCCTCGATTGCCAATAGGCCAACAAGAAATCGTCCGAAAACGATTCGCCTCAGGCGCATAACCTGTAATTTTTAATCACAGATGTACGTAATTGTAAACATTCAAGGACAACAATTCAAAGTAGAAAAAGGTCAGAGATTGTTCGTCCACAAAATTGAAGCAGAACATGGTGCTACAATTGAATTCGAGCAAGTATTGCTTGTTGACAACGAAGGGGCAGTAACCGTAGGAGCACCGTTTGTTGACGGAGCAAAGGTTGTAGCCGAAGTTGGTTCTTTCGTCAAAGGAGACAAAGTTCTCGTTTTCCACAAAAAGCGCCGGAAAGGATACCGTAAGTTGAACGGCCACCGCCAACAATTTACAGAAGTAACAGTGAAAGATATTATTGCTTAATCAGTTAAAAAATAAAGAGAAATGGCACATAAGAAAGGTGTAGGTAGTTCGAAAAACGGCCGTGAATCGGAAAGCAAACGATTGGGCGTTAAGATATTCGGTGGTGAAGTCGCAAAAGCTGGCAACATCCTTGTTCGTCAAAGAGGAACAACTCATCATCCAGGCGAGAATGTGGGAATCGGAAGAGACCACACATTGTATGCTTTGACAGACGGAGTGGTGACTTTCGTGAAAAAAAGAAACGATCGGTCTTATGTTTCCGTCCTTCCAAAGGCAGAAGCATAATCCAGTAAAAATATATTCTTGTGAAAGCGGATCTCCGAAAGGGGATCCGCTTTTGTTTTCCCCTCCTCCCTCCCTGAAAAACAAATAAGACTTGGCTATTCCCCAAAAATAAGTAGAACAAACACCCTAAAACCCCCATTTTGCGGTATTGCAAGCTCTTGAAATAACTGTTTCCTTTGCATTATTAATCACTCAATTCAAAAAAAGATGACTCACATAGGCATATTCTACGGCTCAAGCACCGGCAACACACAAGATGCAGCAAAAAAAATAGCAAAGGCATTAAGTGGCCACGCCGTCGAGCTATTCGATGTCGCAACGGCTCAAGCCGATTTTTCGGCCTACGACCTGGTACTTTTCGGAAGCTCCACCTGGGGCTTGGGCGATCTCCAAGACGACTGGGATGCATTTGTCGAAGAAGTGAAAAGCGCTGATCTCGCCGGAAAGAAAGTCGCTCTTTTCGGCACGGGAGACTCCTCGTCCTATTCCGACACTTTCGGAGAAGCTCTCGGCAAGATCTACGGTGCAATCAAGGGCAAAGGCATCCAGTTGATCGGCCAGGTTCCCACCGAAGGCTATTCTTTCGACAGTTCCGAGTCGGTCATCGACGGACAATTTGTCGGATTGCTGCTTGACGAAGACAACGAACCCGAAAAGACCGACCAACGCATCGCTCTTTGGGTGGACCAGATCAAAAAGGCCATACTCAATATTTAAAATAAATTGTCGCATTTTCTAACGCAAGACGTAGCCTTTAGCTATTAGCTGATAGCTGTTAGAAAAGGCTATTGGCTATCAGCTTACAGATTTTGCGACAGCAAATCATTCTTATTACTCAATAATCATTTCTATTGATAGTTTTTTTTAGTTGATCATTGAAACCCTTCGCGACGAGAGGTCGAGGAGGGTTTATTTTGTTGATCGGTCATTCGCCATCTGGAGAAAGTGGTTGCGTGAGCCAAGCCCGCCCAACGACCATTTTTGTTTCAAAAAACCCCTCACACCCTCTCTCGATTCAAAAAATTCTTTTAACTTTGCACACATAACTATAATATGTGCAAAAAAAGGTAGCTATGGCTATTGCTAAGACCCGAAATATGCTGATTGATGTGGCGAGAAAATTGTTCGCTCGGATGGGTGTGGAAAACACCACCATGAACGACATTGCCCAAGCTTCCCAAAAAGGAAGGCGCACCCTCTACACCTATTTCAACAACAAGTCGGAAGTGTATCAGGCCGTAGTAGAAACGGAGATAGAGCGAATGATCGAGGCACTGCAAGACGTGGTGGCCAAGAACATGCCCGCCGACGAAAAGCTGTTGCTGTTTTTCTACACCCGTTTCGATGCCGTCAAGAAAGTGGTGGTGCGCAACGGAACGTTGAAGGCTGACTTTTTCCGCGATATCTGGCGGGTGCAAAACGTCCGGAAAAGCTTTGACCGGAAAGAGATTCAGATTATCCGACAGATACTCCAGCAAGGAATCAACGAAGGCGCCTTCGAAATGCCGGATGTGCAGCTCACTGCCGAAATTCTCCACCATGCCTTGAAAGGGCTTGAAGTGCCATACATCCGCGGACATATCCGTTCGAGCCGCATCCCAAGGGAACCCAAAAGAGAAAATATTGCCTTCCTGATTCTCGAAGGAATCAAGAAGAAAAACAAGCCGGAAACCCCACCGGAACTTTCCGAATAAGCGGGAAAATCCGCTTATCCTTGCAAGAAAACACATAATCAAACGACTATATATGAAACTGTTAGAAGGAAAAACTGCCATCATCACCGGAGCAAGCCGAGGAATCGGAAAAGCCGTGGCAATCAAATTCGCAGAACAAGGAGCAAACATTGCATTCACCTGCACTTCTTTGTCGCAAAACGCGTTGGACACCGAAAAGGAACTGTCCGCATTTGGTGTCACCGCCAAAGCTTACGCATCCAATGCCGCCAACTTTGACGAATCGCATGAGCTGGTGCAAGAGGTGCTGAAGGATTTTGGGAAAATAGACATCCTCGTCAACAATGCAGGCATCACCCGCGACGGGCTGTTGATGCGCATGACGGAGGAGCAGTGGGACACCGTGATCAATATCAACCTCAAGTCGGCATTCAACCTCACCCATGCCATCACCCCGGTATTCATGAAGCAAAAAAGCGGTAACATCATCAATATGAGTTCCGTGGTCGGGGTTTCAGGTAATGCGGGACAGGCAAACTATGCCGCATCCAAGGCTGGAATGATCGGTTTCACCAAATCGATCGCGAAGGAAGTTGGATCAAGAGGCATCCGCGCCAACGTGATTGCCCCTGGCTTCATCGCCACAGATATGACCGGCGTATTGTCGGACGAAGTCAAGAAAAAATGGTCGGAGCAAATTCCTTTGCGCCGCGTAGGCGAAGCGGAAGATGTGGCCAAAGTGGCCGTGTTCCTGGCTTCGGATTTGTCAACTTATGTCACTGGACAAGTTATCAATGTGTGTGGCGGGATGAACATGTAATATCCTGAAAGAAATTTTTTAATGGGCAGGCCTTCGCTATTTACGAAGGTCTGCCCTTTTTAATTGAGAGAACTACTAACCTACTCATTTTGAAAGTAAAATAGTAAATTCACTATTTTTAGATGTAATTTTTTATTAAAAAAATTACAGAATTACTCTCATGTGTGATACTTTGTTATTACATTTGTGATAAACCTGATTGTCAAATGCGATCCATTTATGGTGCTATGCCTTTCAATTGGGAGGAAAATAACGATTTTAACATCTAATCATTTTTGTATGAAGAAAACAATCTTAGCAGCAGCTGTCGCATTTGCTGCACTACTTGGAACAAACGCCTATGCGCAAACAGAAGGCGTGAAACTTGGCGTGAAAGGCGGGGTGAACCTTAGTAATTTCACTGGTGATATTGATGGAAATAAAGCAAAAGTCGGCTTCAATGCGGGAGTGACTGTTGATTATGCTTTGTCTCAAGATTTGTATTTATTGTCTGGCCTTGAATACACAACGAAAGGAACAAAAGATAACAGTTCAAACTCCATGAGCTTAGGCTACATTCAACTTCCTATCCACATTGGTTATAAGACTCAGATTTCAGAGGGCACCAAGCTTGTGCTTCATGCAGGTCCTTATGTTGCTTATGCAGCAAAAGGAACCCTCAAATCTGGCGGAGTTAGCGTGGATTGGTTTGATAAGAATATTGATGATTTGTACAAGCCAAAGCGTTTCGACGCTGGCTTAGGCATTGGGGCTGGATTGGAATTTGACAAGATCGCTGTAGGACTCGGAGTGGACTATGGCTTACTTGACATAATGAAATCGAGCAGTGTTTCGGCAAAAACCATAAATGCAAGCCTTTCCTTAGGATATAAATTCTGATCGACTTCTGATCGGAAAATGAAGAAGCCAACCTGCAAGCAGGTTGGCTTCTTTTATGTTCGGTATCCAAGATCAATCAATATCTTGGACGTGATCCTTTCCTATGTTCTTTTTTAGGGCGTCTCTCGCTGAATCGCCTGTCTCCGCCCCTGTCTTCCCTGTCACCTCCAAAGGAGCGTCTTTCGGGTCTTGGGCTACTGCTGCCTGCACCTTCCGCCTGGGCAACTTCCACTGATATGCGGCGGCCATTGTGTTCGCCTGCTTGGAGAGCCTTCAGCACTTTTCCGGTATCCCCTTCAGGAACCTCAAAGAAAGAGAAGTTTTTCATCAGGTCGATGCGTCCTATGTGCACCTTACCAGGCACGTAATCATTGATGATGCCCATCAAACTACCAGGGTTTACGCCGTCTGTGCGTCCGATATTGATGAAGAAGCGGGTATAGCCTCTTTCGGGACCACGCGGGCCGCTTGCACGATCGCCACGATCGCCACGAGCACCCCTGTCTGCACCTCTTTCGCGGCGGTCGCCGAATGAAGATTCGCGGTCGCGTCCTTTGCGTTCCATCGGTTCCTCAATTTCCTCTGCATCCTGATAATAGTCGATCAAACGGTTCAATTCGAGGGAAATGACACGTTTCACAATGTCTTCTTTCTCCAACCAATCCAGTTTGCGGAACACAGCTGGCAAAAGTTTTCCGATTTCGTCTTCGTTTACTTTCACTTTTTCCACCCTGTCCACAAAGTTGAAAAGCTGTTTTTCGCAGATTTCGTTTCCGGAAGGAATAACACCCTTTTCAAATTGCTTGTTGATGATCTTTTCAATTTCACGGACTTTTCCTTTTTCTTTCACATGCACGATGGCGATGGAAGTTCCAGTCTTTCCGGCACGGCCGGTACGCCCGCTTCGGTGTGTATAGGACTCGATGTCATCGGGCAAACCATAGTTGATGACATGCGTCAGGCTGTCCACGTCCAATCCACGCGCAGCCACATCGGTGGCCACAAGCAACTGGATGTTTCGTACACGGAACTTTTGCATCACATAGTCGCGTTGAGCCTGTGAAAGGTCTCCGTGAAGGGAGTCGGCATTGTAGCCGTCCTGTATCAGTTTGTCGGCAATATCTTGGGTTTCAGCGCGTGTGCGGCAGAAAACAATCCCGTAAATGTTAGGATAATAGTCCGCGATGCGTTTCAACGCGAGGTATTTGTCTTTTGCATGGACCATATAATAGACATGCTTCACGTTGCTCGATCCCTCGTTTTTGCGTCCGATGGTGATTTCCTTCGGATCGGTCATGTATTTGCGGGTGATCTTCGCAATTTCCTTCGGCATGGTGGCCGAGAAGAGAAGCATGGAGCGGCTTTCGGGTACTTTTGAAAGGATCTCGTCGATGCTTTCGGTGAAACCCATGTTCAACATTTCATCGGCTTCATCGAGTACTACATACTTGATCGTTTCCAAATTCACCGTGCGGCGGTTGATCAAGTCATTCAAACGACCCGGAGTGGCCACAATGATCTGAACACCACGCCTCAACGCCTTGATCTGGCTTTCGATGCTCGATCCGCCATATACCGGCAGCACGTGCAATCCATCTACATATTTGGA
>MKRS01000526.1 GCA_001897035.1 Bacteroidales bacterium 45-6 | reverse complement strand
CAAGTTCAAGGAAGAGCTTGTATACAATTACGACGGGAATATCAGGCAGCAGACCTTCGGGGACAACTCCTCGTACTCCATCCGGTATGACTTTCTCTACGACGACCTTTCCCGGCTGAAGGACGCCACCTCCTCCAGCATATCGGGAAGCTACGGCACGAACGACGCCTACGGCTGCCACTACGACTACGACAAGCAGGGAAACGCGACATCCATCGTGACCAACGGGGTGAGGAAATCGTCTATACAAACAACCTTTCCAAAGTCCATGATCCCTCCCCCTGTTTTCGTGGATATACTTTACGACAACCTGACCCTGGCCTACAACGGCAACCAGCTGCGCAAGGTGAGCGACGCCGCCGACGTGTCCACCAACTCCGTCACCGAGCAGTTCCTCGACTTCGCAAACGCAGACGTGGAGTACGCCTACAACGCCAACGGGGCGATGACAAAAGATTTGAACAAGGGGATCACGAATATTAGCTACAATTTGCTAAATTTGCCCCAGCAGGTGGACATCCTGAGTCCCTTGGCGGAGGCGAGGAATGCGTACAGCTATTCGGCGGACGGCGTGAAGCTCCGGGTGGTGAAGAGATACAACTCCAATTTCAACACCTCGCCCATTATCGGATCGGCGGTGAACCTGTCCTCGATGGATGTCACCAAAACTACCGACTATGTCGGCAACAAGATCTTTGAAAACGGCACGCTGGACCGGATTTTCGTGGATGGCGGGTATATTAAAAATGGCATTTATTACTTCTACGAGACCGACCACCTGGGAGACAACCGCACGGTGATAAACCAGTCGGGGACGGTCGTTGAGCGCAACGACTATTATCCCTTTGGTATGCAGATGGCGCACAACCAACTGGTGAACCAAGCCTCCGGCAGCGACAACAAGCGCAAGTTCGGCAATAAGGAGCTGGACGTGATGCACGGGTTGAACCTGTACGACTCGCAGGCGAGGTGGTACGACCCTTGCATCCCTGTTTTGCCGGCCCCAGACCCAATGGCCGAGAAGAAGCCTTGGCTGTCGCCGTACATATATTGTTCTGATAATCCAGTTAATCGGGTCGATCCGGACGGACGACAAGATTTCGTAACAACATATGAAGCTTATGAGGCTTATGCGGCTTCCACGGCGACAGCCACGACCGGTTCTAATATGGGTGCAGGACAAGCAATGGTGGAACTTGGGAATTGGCTTGGTCATGCTTATGTTCACGCCGTAAATCAAGTTATTGATAAGGCAGTAAATAGTTATAAAACGCTTACTGGCCAAAATAAGCAAAGTGTATCGCAAACG
>MKRS01000525.1 GCA_001897035.1 Bacteroidales bacterium 45-6 | reverse complement strand
CGTGCAATTGCTTCCCGGCGTCATTTCGGCAGGCGAAGGAACCTCCAGTTTCAGTGTGCGAGGTGGGGGCGTGGACCAGAACCTGATTGTGCTCGACGAGGCTACCGTGTATAATGCCTCCCACTTGATGGGCTTTTTCTCGGTATTCAACAACGACGCCATCAAGAACATGACGCTCTACAAAGGAGATATTCCCGCCACTTACGAAGGCCGCCTCTCTTCCCTGCTTGATGTGCAGATGAAGGACGGTAATTCGAAAAAGTTTGCAGGAAGTGGAGGTGTTGGGCTTATTTCGAGCAGGTTGACGTTGGAAGGCCCGATCGGGTCGGACAAAACATCCTACATCGTTTCCGCCCGCCGCACTTATGCCGATATGTTCCTGAAGCTCTCTTCCGACAAGGATGTCAAGGACAACACGCTCTATTTCTACGACCTGAATGCAAAAATCAACCATCGGTTCGATGACAACAACCGCCTCTTCATTTCAGGATATTTGGGGCAGGATGTATTTAAGAACAAAGATGCCGGATTCAGTTTTGGCAACTCCACTTTCACCACCCGTTGGAATCACCTGTTTTCACCCAAGATGTTCAGCAATTTTTCGCTGATCTACAGCAACTACAACTACAACTTGGAAAGCACACCCGAAAACGGAACGGGTATCCAGTGGAAATATTTTATGAAAGACTTGAGCTTGAAGGCCGACTTTTCGTGGTATATTACCCCCGAAAATACGCTCAAGTTCGGCTACAACAGCACCCTACACAACTTGAAGCCGGGAAACGTTTCCTTTAAAAACACGACCACCGCTTATGAGGACTATAATCTTCCCGATATAAATGCCTTTGAACATGCTCTTTATCTTTCGGATGAGGTCAAAATCAGCGATAACTTGTCTGGCAAAGTGGGACTGAGGCTAACCGGATTTTCGAGCATCGGAAAGGGCACAGTCTATCATTTTGATGAAAACTACAATGTCACCGACTCCACCATTTACAAGTCGGGGCAAGTCATCAAGACTTATTACCGTCTTTCGCCACGATTGGGAGTCAACTACCGGCTCAGCGAGAAATCATCCGTGAAAGCGAGCTATGCCCGCACCTACCAGTTCTTGCAGATGGCCTCCAACTCCACGGCCGGCACTCCGCTCGACTTGTGGTTCACTTCCGGGAAAAACGTCAAGCCCCAAAGTTGCGACCAATTCGCCTTGGGCTATTTCCGCAATTTTGCCGACAACAAGGTGGAAGGGTCGGTAGAGCTGTTCTACAAGAAGATGGAAAACACCATCGACTTTAAAGATCATGCCGACTTGTTGCTGAACCCGAAGCTCGAGGGGCAGCTCCGGTTCGGGCACTCCCACGCATACGGCGCAGAATTCCTGTTGCAGAAAAACGAAGGAAAGTTGACCGGATGGATCAGTTATACCTATTCGCACACCGAAAGGACAATCTATGGAGTGAACAACAACAAAAGCTACTTGGCTCCTTACGACAGGCCGCACACGTTTTATGTGGTGGGCAGCTACGACTTGAGCGAACGCGTGTCCATTGGTGCCAACTTCATCTATTGCACGGGGCAACCCGTCACTTACCCGATTGGGAGGATGGAAGTAGGCGGTATTGTTGTTCCCATCTACTCCGACCGCAACGAGTTCCGTATGCCCGACTATCACCGCATGGATGTATCGCTTACGTTGAAACCCAAGCCTAAACCCAACAAGAAATGGTACGGTGAGTGGAATTTCTCCATTTGCAACTTTTACGGGCATAAAAACCCCTGGGCAATCAACTTTGTGAACGATCCCGATCACCCCAATACAACGAAAGCGGAAATGACTTATTTGTTCCGGTTTGTCCCATCTGCAACCTATAACTTTAAATTTTAACAACAATGCGTCTCTATAAATATATCTATGTTGCTCTTGCTGCCTTTGGCTTTGCCAGTTGCACCGAAGACATCAACCTGAAGCTTGACTCTATGGCACCTGAGCTGGTGGTGGAAGGAGTTGTGAACACCGACACGACCACCCACACGGTTTACCTGAAGAAGTCAGCCGATTATTTTTCCAACAAACCGGCTGACCCAATCTCCGATGCCACCGTCACCTTGTCGGATGGCGTATCCACTATCACCTTGACGGAAGCCCCGGGCAAAAAGGGGGCGTACAGCACGTCGGCAGACTATTTCGGCGTGGTTGGTCGAACTTATACGCTTACAATCAGTAACGTGGACATGAATGCCGATGGGGTGAAGGAACAGTTTCAGGCAACATCCACCATTCCGACAAAGTTTCAGGTGGATAAAATTAGCGTGAACAAGGAACGAAGCTTCGGTAGCAACCGCTGGTTAGTGAACGTGTGGATGCAGGATCCGCCCAACGAACGAAATTATTATTTGGTCAAGGCTTACCGCAACGACACTTGCGTCACCGACAGTATGCAATTGTGGGGAATTGCCAGCGATGAAATATTCAAGGGATATTACCTCGACAACGTGAGGATGATGAACCTGGAGGATATTCCCAGTCAAAGGCTTCGCGACAACGACAAAGTGACGCTGGAACTAAGCGGAATTTCGGAAGATTACATGTATTTCATCAACGATGTGATTCAGGAATATTGGGGGCGAAATCCTCTTTTTGGAGGACAACCGGCCAATGTGCGCACCAACATCAAGCAGATAGCTCCGGCAGGAGAAGCGCAAAATGCACACGGGTTTTTTGCAGCTTATTCCACCACGAGGGCTTCCACCGTTTATAAGAAAGAATAGCTGCCTCACCCAACCCTGCCCGCACGGGAGGCTGGCTTGCGCATTTCACGGTTAGCATGCGCGAATTGGGTCATTGAATTAATTCTCGCAATTGGCATATTGCCGTATTGGCACATTATCTCATTTGCTAATTCTCAATCCACCCACATCAGGTCGCTCATGATTCCGTCCGAAACAAAAATTCCTTCGGAAGAAAGCACCAGTTGCTGATCCCGTTGTTCCAGTAATCCGCTTCTCAGATGTCGGCGGGCATTTTTCAGACAATAATTAAGCATTTTTTCGCCGAAATCGGCTTCTAACCGCGCCAAATCGATTCCCCACATAGTTCGTAATCCCGTCATCACAAAGTCGTTGTAGCGGATAGCTGAAGTTTGTTCCTCCACTTCGGCATTCAGCTTTTCTTCTTTCAGGGCCTCCACGTATTTGTTGAGGGAGGAGATATTCCACTGGCGATTTTCGCCGTTAAAAGAGTGGGCCGAAGGCCCTAATCCGATGTAGGGAACTCCTTTCCAGTAGGACGTATTATGGCGCGAATAAAGGCCGTTTCGCGCAAAATTGGATATCTCGTAATGCTCGAAGCCAGCCTCTTTGAGCCGCCCAATCAGCAAGGAGAACATCTGCACACTTACTTCCTCGTCCACCGGGCGAACCTCGTTTTGCGAAAGCATCCGGAACAATTTTGTTCCTTTCTCGTAAATTAAATGATAAGCCGATATGTGCTGAATATCAAGTTTTAAGACCTTTTCGATATTCTTGTCAAAGTCATCCAAGCCTTGGTTCGGGAGGCCATACATCAAGTCGATGCTCATATTTGTGAAACCTGCATCCTGGCACCTTTTCACCACATCCAAAGCTTGTAAGCCGGTGTGCCGTCTTTTCAGAAAACGAAGTGCTTCGTCGTCGAATGTCTGTACACCCATGCTCAACCTGTTGAACGGTAATTGTTTGAGCCCTTTCACATATTGCTCGTCCAAATCGTCAGGGTTGGCTTCTATCGTGATTTCTGCATTGCTGCTCACGGCAAAGGTTTGGAACAATTTGTCGAAAACCAATCTCAGGCTCTCTATGCTCAACTGCGACGGAGTTCCACCTCCGAAATAGATTGAGTCGATAGATTCATCCCCCAGGTAGTCTTTACGCAGGGTTATTTCCGCAAGCAATGCGTTCAGGTAAGGTTCGTGAACCAAGCCCGTATTGGAATAAAAATCGCAATAGATGCAGCGCGTTTTGCAAAAAGGAACGTGAATATAGATACCGGCCATGGTTTAATAAGCAATCAAGAGTGAGATATGAATGGTTGAAATTCGGATTGTCAAAATTACAACCGTGAGTCGATATAACAAGCGGATGAAGCCAAAGTTTTGCAAAGAAAACAAATTGGAATCTTTGTGCTCTCTGCGTGAAAAACTCAGCGACCTTTGCGCGAAATGCATCTCATATTTAGCCAACCATTTGTGTTGAAAAACAGTGCTTACTAAC
Source organism: Bacteroidales bacterium 45-6 (assembly GCA_001897035.1). Classification (GTDB taxonomy): domain Bacteria; phylum Bacteroidota; class Bacteroidia; order Bacteroidales; family Dysgonomonadaceae; genus UBA1309. The sequence continues at coordinate 2,920 of MKRS01000525.1, read as the reverse complement.
ATTGGAAAATCTTTTTCTATGATTTTTTTTATTTATAATTTGCGTAACAATAAAAAACGCTTTTTTCTTCGAATTTTTTGATTTTTCAACCTTAAAATAAAAAATCATGAAAGTATATCAAACTGATGAAATCAAGAACATTGCCATTTTGGGCGGTTCTGGCTCTGGGAAAACCACTCTCGCGGAAGCAATGCTTTTCGAGGGTGGAGTTATAAAACGCAGAGGCCGTGTGTCGCAGGGATCCACCGTAAGCGACCATCATCCGGTAGAAAAAGAATATGGCTACTCCGTGCTGGCCAGCGTGTTTAACATCGAATGGCAGGGGCGGAAGCTCAACTTCATCGATTGTCCCGATTCGGACGATTTTGCAGGTGCGGTTGTTACGGCGTTGAACGTCACCGACACCGCCTTGGTGGTGCTCAATGCTCAGAGTGGACTGGAAGTGACAACCCTCAACCAACTCCGATATACAGAAAAACTTCGCAAACCCGTGATCTTCATTGTAAATCAGTTGGATCACGAGAAGGCTGATTTTGAAAAGGTGGTCTCTCAACTTCATGAACATTATGGCTCAAAGGCTGTGCAAATACAATATCCGGTGAATGCCGGCTCGGAATTCAATGCAGTAGTGGACGTTCTGAAACGAAAACTGTACCGGTGGAAGCCCGAAGGTGGTGTTCCGGATGTGTTGGAAATACCGGAAAGCGAATTGGAAAAAGCCAACGATCTGCACCAGAAATTGGTGGAGGCGGCTGCCGAAAACGATGAGACTTTGATGGAAAAGTTTTTTGAAGAAGGCAGTCTCAGCGAGGACGACATGCGCGAAGGAATCCGCAAGGGGCTTATTTCGAGAGATATGTTTCCTGTTTTCTGCGTTTCGGCAGGAAAAGACATGTGCGTGAGGCGTTCGCTTGAGTTCTTAGGAAACGTTGTCCCTTGTGTTGACAAAATGCCTCATCCGCAGAATACCGAAGGGGAAGAAGTTCCACCCAATCCCGGAGCTCCTACCAGCCTGTTCTTCTTCAAGACGACAGTGGAGTCGCATGTGGGCGAAGTTTCTTATTTCAAAGTGATGAGCGGAACGGTGAGAGAAGGCGACGACCTTGCCAATGCCGATCGTGGCTCAAAAGAGCGTATGTCGCAATTGTTTGTCGCTTCCGGGCAAATCCGCACCAAAGTGGATGCCTTGATGGCGGGCGACATCGGCGTAACGGTGAAACTCAAAGATGTGCGTACTGGAAACACTTTGAATGGAAAAGGGGTGGACAACAAATTCAACTTTATCAAATTTCCCGAACCCAAATTTCGCAGGGCGATAAAAGCTGTCAACGAAGCAGATACCGAGAAACTGAACGAAGCCTTGCTGCGCCTTCACGAAGAAGATCCGACCTGGATCATCGAACAATCGAAGGAATTGAAACAGACAATCATTCATGGCCAAGGAGAATTTCACCTGAAAACCCTCAAGTGGAGAATTGAAACCGACGACAAGATTCAAATCCAATATTTGGAACCCAAGATTCCTTACCGCGAAACCATCACCAAGGCAGCCCGTGCCGATTATCGACACAAGAAACAATCTGGCGGTGCCGGACAGTTTGGCGAAGTGCATCTGATCGTGGAACCCTATTACGAAGGAATGCCGCAGCCGGAAAGCTACAAATTCAATGGGCAGGAATTCAAGGTGCAGACACGTGATGTGCAAACCTTTGACTTGGATTGGGGCGGCAAATTGGTGTTTGTCAACAGCATTGTTGGCGGGGCTATTGATGCGCGGTTTGTTCCAGCCATCATCAAAGGAATCATGGCCCGGTTGGAACAAGGCCCGCTCACGGGTTCGTATGCCCGGGACGTGCGTGTAGTGGTTTACGACGGCAAGATGCACCCGGTGGACTCCAACGAAATTTCGTTTATGCTGGCTGGCCGCAATGCTTTCAGCACGGCTTTCAAAGCTGCCGGGCCGAAAATTTTGGAACCGATCTACGATGTGGAAGTGTCAGTGCCGAGCGACAAGTTGGGCGATGTGATGAGCGACATGCAAGGGCGCAGAGCCATCATCATGGGCATGGAAAGCGACAAGGGAATGGAACGTCTGCTGGCCAAAGTACCTCTCAAAGAAATGTCCAACTACTCCATTTCGCTTAGCTCCATCACAGGCGGGAGGGCTTCCTTTGCCATGAAATATTCGGGCTATGAGCTTGTGCCGACAGATGTGCAGGAAAAGCTGCTGAAAGAATACGAGGCATTGGCGATGGTGGAAGATTAGATTCTCTCTCTTTTTACATTTTTATACATTTACTTGAAATGAGTAAGGAACGCAAGCGATGTTTGTGCAACCTTGCTCATTTGTTTACTAATGGATGCCATAACCCATTCCGTGTGGACTGAAGGATGGAATTTTGCAAAATTAAATTTCCAACCCGAAACCGCATCGTTGCCCCGTTCCGGTATTTTATGTAATTTTGTAGGTAAACAACGATAACTCAAAACAACGATTTATGTCAACAACTCGACAATGGGAAACCATCAAGGAATACGAAGAAATTCTCTTCGACTATTTTGAAGGTATCGGACGGATCACGATCAACCGTCCCCGCTACCGAAATGCTTTCACTCCCACCACCACGCAGGAAATCAGCGATGCGCTGCGTATCTGCCACGAGAATCAGGAGATCTATGTGGTGGTGCTAACTGGAGCTGGCGACAAAGCCTTCTGTGCCGGAGGCGACCAAAACGTGAAAGGGAAAGGCGGCTACATCGGCAAGGACGGGGTTCCCCGCCTGCAAGTGCTGGAAGTGCAAAAGCAAATCCGCTCGCTTCCAAAGCCGGTGATTGCTATGGTGAATGGCTATGCCATCGGCGGCGGACACGTCTTGCAAGTGGTTTGCGACCTTTCCATCGCTTCCGACAATGCAATTTT
>MKRS01000524.1 GCA_001897035.1 Bacteroidales bacterium 45-6 | reverse complement strand
TGTTTGGCATTTACTACCGGACGGCAAAACGGTATATCCGAGCTATTGAAAAAGCGGGTATTGCCGAAGGGGATTATACAATGAGTTGTATCGCTGATGGGCTAAAAGTCTATCCGGATTATTATGGACTGGAGATGATTATCGCTCTTGCTTTCCGTATTCAGTCAAGAAATGCAGAGGTCTTCCGACAGAGAGTGTTGGCAAAAGTAGGTGCAACCGATTCAAGAATAGAAACTCTCATTTTTAATGATCATGTTTTTCTTAATTGAAACCATCCGTGAGCTTTGTAAAATATACCACAGATAAAGATAGAGCTGTTGAACAAATAAATTATATTTGTGACAAGCAAAGAACAACCGATAGAAACAAATTGGAAAATAAAAGCCCGGAAACATTTATATTAAACAAATATGTAGTTTCATGAATCTAAATACCGAATACGAAAAGTTTACCCAGGAGATTTATCTAGGATTAATGAATCCCAAAGGCGTTCAAACCGTAGATGTTAAGCATAATGTCAAACTCAAGGGTTCATCAGGACAACAACATCAGGTTGATGTTTATTGGGAATATCAAATAGACGGAGTTGCTCATAAGGTTATTATCGAATGTAAGAATTATAATACAGCAATTCCTATAGGTAAAGTAAGGGACTTCTATGGGCTTTTAGCTGATTTAACAAATGTTTCCGGTATTATGGTCACAAAAATGGGATATCAAGCAGGCGCAAAGGCTTACGCCTGCTACTATGGAATTAATCTAAAAGAGTTGAGAACACCGACCTTGGAAGAGGCTATAATCGGAGAAATTCAGATTCATACGCAAATAGCTCGCAGGAGGCGTCTTTTTTTGATAGATAAGCAGTGGGCAGAATTGAATAATATAAGTTTGGAGTCGTTAGAAAACTGGTTCGCAGGAATATCACTATGGGATGGTGAATTGAGAAATGATGGCTATTTTCCTCTAGAAATATCCACAGGTGCTTCAATCCTTAATAAAAAAAGACAGAGAATCTCGACTTTGGATGAACTGGAAAATAAACTGTCCGAAGATAATGAACACATCTTCAATTTTGAGGATGCTTATGTAGACACCCGTTATTGGGGACAAATGAAAATCAATGCAGTTAAATATATCAGTAATGAAACTCAGGAAAAGAAAATATTTGCCATTGATGCAAGGAATATAATAAAAGCAATACTCAAAGATGTATTAAGTGGCGAAATAATGTTTTTTGACGAAAGAGGAAATATCAAACAGGAATAACAGGGTAGCATATAAAAATCGAAAGTAAGGTTGACGAACCCTCTATATAGATAATTTTATTCAATCAAAGCCCCTATTATAGGGAAAGAATATAGCCGTTTGAAAATAAGTTCTTTTCCACGCGTCTGAAACCAAAGATCACATTATCAAAGCTATCAAAATCTCAATTTTCATAATAAAGGCTTAACCTCTGGTAAATATTATTTATACTCCAATACAGATACATTTAAAAGATAATTCATCTCTCTTATCTACTATTTTTTAGGTCTTCGTGTATTATATATTTAATAATTTAACCATAACATTAATAGGGAATATCTCAACGCTGTATTTGGATCTCTAGTTGATTCGTTTGTTAAAATTAGTGATCCGTTTTACATATCCAATACTTTTTAGAAAAAACATATGCAGGAAAATTGCAGTCAGAGAAATAAATATACTTAGCGTTCAGTAAGGTTAGATTTCACTTTCGTGATTTATACGAAACCACCCGATACTAATGTCTATAGTCCTTACTTTTCCAAAGACGAAATAATTTTTTATTATAGCATATTTATTTGTGGAGTTTAACTTTATATTATTTCTAAATAAAGAAGAATTTATTCTATAACAAGACGAAATTGTTAAATATAAAATAGTATGTTTGTAATAGTCTAAAATGATATACTATGAATATTTTACATATAACTGATTTTCATTTTTCTAAGGAAACCTCCTTACAAGTTAATGTCATAAATGCCATTATTAATACAATTTCGGAGTTAGAGAAAAGTATTGATTTCGTTTTCTTTACCGGCGATTTAGTCCAAACAGGAGCTAATATTGACTCATTTAGAAAAGCAAAGACCTGTTTACTTGACACTATATCTAAAAAATTAAATATCCCTCTTGAGAACATTTTACTCTGTCCTGGCAACCATGATATTGATAGAGCAGTAATCCACTCAGCAGCGAAGATTTTTTTTGATACGGAAATCAATACAAATACTAAGCTAAATGCTCTATATAACAATAAAAGAGATTCGATGTACATTGATAGTCTCAAACCTTCATTAAACTATAATCAATTTCTCAAGGAACTTCATCCAGAAGGAGAATTCAACTTACATAAGGATTTGTATTCGATACATTTCAGAGATGTTGAAGGAAAGAAAGTTGGTATCGCTTGCTTAAATTCTGCATGGATTTGTGCACTAGACAAACAAGGAAGAGAAGATAAAGGAAATCTTTTAATTCCTATTGATTTGTTAAATGACATAAAGAAGAGTATAGGATCAGTTGATAAAAAAATTATTCTGATACATCATCCATTATATTTTCTTAAAGAATTTAATTTCTACGAAATAGAGAATGTTATTCATAGTGATTTTGATTTAATGTTTTCTGGTCATGTTCATAAAATATCATCTGTATCAAGGCATAGTGGGACAAATGGAATATTTGAACATGTAGCAAAAGCATCTTTATCCTCAAAAGAAAATTTGGGATGTTCACTAATTGAAATAGACAAGGTGGAAGAAAACAAAATATATGTCAATGAATTAACTTATATAGAAGATGATAACAAGTGTCACTGTGGAGAATCTGTAGCCCACACAATTCCATGTGGAATTGAGAAAAGCAAAGCTATTGCTTTTCGTAAAAAGATTTTTGACAAAATAAACATAGAGAAGGAAAATGCCAATAATCTATTATTAATAAATGAAAAGGAAAACAATAACGACTTTCTACTCCTTTATAATAATCCGGTCTTGAAGAAAGAATCAGATAAGAGTTTAGAGTCAAAGAATTCCCCTGCAATAAAGTTTGAAGATATATCAAATACTAAGAATAATTACGTAATCTTAGGGAAAGATAAATGTGGTAAGACTTCCTTATTAAAAAGAATACAACTTGAATGCTTGATTAATTTCTCTAAAAATGAAAAAATACCTTTCCTTTTTGACGCAAAAGAATTTGAAAAAAAATTAGACGACACTTTTCAATTAGAATTAATTTTGAGAAATTATTTTGAGGTTACAAAAAACAAGATTGAAGGAATTTTAGATTCAGATAATTTAGTGCTATTAATCGATAACTATTCTCCTAAATCATCAATGGCTGATTATCTAAACAATTTTTTCTTTAAATATCCTAAAGTAAAGTTTATAATTTGTACAGAATATAACTTATTAAATAGTGTTGAGATTTTTCAATTAGGAGATTTAGGATATGATAAATTGTATTTCCATGATCTGAGGAGACAGGAAATTATATCTTATACAGATAGAAGACTTCAAAATATTCAAAACAAAGAAGAAGTACAAGATAAAATAATTCAATTATGCAAGCAATTAGAACTGCCTCTGAATTATTGGACTATCTCATTACTATTATTAATACATGAAAAATCATCAGATAATTACTTTAAAAATTTATTTTCGGTTTTAGATGTATGTATTGATGAGATATTAGGAAAAAAAAGGTTGTTAATGAGCCGAAGCCGAATAAGTTTTGAGCAAATTAAAACAATCTGTGGAGAATTATCCAAGCACTTATTCCTTTATCATGAGTTAGCCATATATAGTGCAAGTTCAGAAGACATAATCAAGATCATAGATCGTATTGTTGTAGAAAATGACCGTATATCTACAAGCGGTAAAGACATTTTTAATTATCTAGTAGAGTGTGGTATTTTAAAAGAAAAAGAAGACGGAGATTTATATGTTTTCCGCTTAAACGGTTTCTTTGAATATTTTCTAGCTTTGCAAATGACGAAAGACCTTGTTTTTAGAAACGATATTATAAATGATGAGGCTAAATACCTGGCATTCAAAAACCAACTTGAAATATACAGTGGATTTAGACGTGACGACTTAGATTTTTTATCTACAATTTACCAGAAAAGTAAGATAAAGCTTGATCCTATTTTCATAAATTACAATTCTGATTTAGATCAAGAATTATTAATAAAAATCAAAGAACCTCAAATCATCGAAGATATATGTCGCAAAATATCCATTCAAAGAACTTTATCATCATATGAGAAAGCTCAATTAGAAGATATAACATCGGAATTAACAATAAATTCGGATGTGCATTTAATTAATAATATAAACCCAGATAATATAAACTCTGAACTTATTGATAGGTATTTGTCTATATTAGCCCGAGTATTTAGAAACTCTGATGAAATATCAGGGAATAAAGAATTAAAAATTGAAATATTCAATTCTATTATTGACTACTATTGCGACCTCGGCTTTTATATTATAGAAGAATATTCTAATATAACGAAGACGGAATTAATGAGAGAAGAATTGTATGATATAGATAATTCTGTAGAATTCAGTTTATTAAAATTCATATCAAATTTTAGTCCTTTTATCGCTCAAACCTGGTTATTCGATGGGCTAGGTCACTTTAATTTAGAGCGTATGATAAAGAATGAAATAGCAAAACTTGAGTTAAATGCTATCAATAACCAATATCGCCTTTTTGTTTTATATTTTCTTTTATTAGATATAGATCTACACTCTAATAAAGGCTATATTGATATGGCTCTTAAAAATATAAAAATCCCTATTTTAAGATATGCTATTATATTAAAATTAAATTATTATTTAGCATTTAAAGCTGGGAAAAATAAAAGTATACAACAGTACATTGCGAATAAAATACAAGAAGCAAAACTGAAATTAGATGAAAAGTCTGACATAGGAGAAATTCAAAAGAATTTGCAAGCGAAAAAGACATTGTCTATACAAAACCCGAATAAACTTTGATAGGGGATAAAGATTAAAATATCAAGTTTAAGTGCTATACGATATAGCATTTAAAAACAAGAATACTTTTCGAAGTTGAAGATCGTAATTTTTTAACGTTTTTTATTTGTATGATTCTTTTTTGATCAGAACACAAAAATAAAGAAGGGAATAAACCACCAAGCTCTATGCCCTTAAGGGTTTTCATTCGGAATCTCCATCCGATGGATCGTATTCCAAAGAAAAAGCTTGGTTTATTTATTCTCCTTCTATTAAAGAGATGTTTATCAGTCAAAAAAAGAAAAAATATTATGGAAGTGTACTCTGGACATCTGGTCTGCTTGCTTACCTGAAACTTTCCTGATAGCCATCCTCCAATAATTTCTCAATATCCGAGGATCGGTAAAGGATTTTACCTCCCAGCTTGATATAAGGGATACGTCCTTCGTTACGATAATCCTGAAGGCTTCTTCGGCTAATCTTTAGTTTTTTAGATAGCTCTTCATCTGTATAAAAGCTTTCTCCGTTCAGAGTCGGTTTCCGTGTCGAGAACAAACGCTCCAGTGACGTAGACAGACGTTCCAATGAAAGGAAAAAGGACTTAACCCTTTCATTGTTTTCTTGTGTGATTAATTGATTACTCATCGGCTATTTATTTTTGTTTCTAATAATTCAGGCTCTCAGATAGCTACCCCATCCTGTGATATGTAAAGTATGAGGATACTTTTCTTCGGATAATTCAGAGTGATTCATACCTAAACGGATATAACAGACATTTTCTTCAGTTTCTATTCTATAGCAGGCGAAATTGCCCCGTTCATATTCTTTGTCATAGCTATAGGCCAGTAAATAATATTCCCGGTCATATTCTTGGAAAATATAGACATCCGGATTCCCGTTAATACTTTGCCAACCACCTTCCCACGAGGAGAGCAGCATTAGCGTTGATTGATCTGATTCTTCCATATTCATAGCTTTTTTCCTTTAAACATGGCTTGTTTACGTTTCTCTTTTACAAGCGGAACAATTTCTTTGATATCTCTTGGCTTATAATAGATTTTGTGATTTATACGGCTAAAAGCCAAAGAGCCATTATCCCGGAGTGTTTGCAAGGTTCTGGGCGAAATATTCAACAGCAAGCACACATCCTGATTATCCAGCCAGTTATCCAGGCCCTTATCTGCGTGATTCCCGCACAATTTCTCTACTCTCCTGCTAAAAGCTTCAAAACAGCTCAGCATTGATTCAAAAGTATGGGCTTCAATGTTTATTACTTCCATCTTATTTTCTGTTTTTAGAGTTTATAATTTCATTTAAAACCCCAATATATATACAAAAAATCCGCTAAATAGTAAATTATCCGGAACTGACACCACATGTCATCTGCTGACATCATTTGTCTGTTTTCTCTAAAATATTTTATTTAGGAATAGAGCTGTAAAGTCCATTCAGGACAATTAAAAAAATCTGTAAAGTATTTTTAGGACAAGACAATCCAGACTTCATGAGTTCATGAATGAATGACTTCAGTAAGTCAATCAGCTAATACATCAGTAAACCAATAACCAAATATTCATATATAGAACTCATTCTATACAGAACTACTGCATGTCCTAACTCAATACATACAAACTTCCATACTGATAGAATTATTTATTTCAGGAACAAGTGTCCTCAATCTTTCCTTGATGCTATAAGGAATTCTACACTTAATGATGTAACCTGGTAAGGATTGTATTCTGTCGATAAACCAATCATTCTTTAGATAGTAGAATCCAGATAAGTAGATTAGAGAATTTACAGATCAATGAAGTTTACACTTGAACACAAAAGCTTAAACAGGAAAGACATTGCAGAATAGATCAATTGAATCCGCTTTGAATCTGACTTCAAATAATAGCTATTTATTTACACCCGTGAAGGGCTTCTTAACAGATGCCCAATATTCAACTTTGTAAATGACAGATTGTATGAAAAGAAAAAAGAAGAATGGCAATACATTGATGGTATTGTTTCCCTTAAGTTTCTTGCTCAGTAATGTTGCCGCCAATTCAAAAAATAAAGAGACTTTTTCCTCTTTATTTTTTTCTCGTCGTCAAAGGAGCAAGGTAATCGCACGGGTTACCCGAAAATCGCTACGCACATTTTCGGACAACCTTCGTGCATACCTTG
>MKRS01000523.1 GCA_001897035.1 Bacteroidales bacterium 45-6 | reverse complement strand
GTTCTTCAAACACCGAAAAGGCGAGGACGTATTTCAATGAAACCTTTACCGGAGGAATTGAGATAGCCCGGTTTGGCGGATCCGTGCTTGCGCTCAAAGGCGAGAACAAAGACGAGCAGATACAAAACCTGAAGGCATTGCTGGAAGGGCAGTACAAAGACTACGAGCCGTCGTTGGACAAGAAGCTGACTCCTGTCCTCTTGAAATTGTACGCCGACCGTGTTCCCGCAGAATACCTTCCGGACGTTTACAAAACGATCCAAAAGAAATTCAAAGGCGACTACAACAAGTATGCCGACTGGTTGTTCTCGAAAACGGCTTTCACTGACTTGGACAAAGTGCTGGATGCCGTGAAAAAGAAAAAGGATCAAGACTTGATGAAAGATCCAGCTGTGGAACTGGCATTGTCGGTGCAGGAAATCCGTATGGCGCTTCAGGCAAAGGCCAATCAGTCCGACGATGATATTCAAAAAGGCGAACGCCTGTTCATGGCAGGCTTGCAGGCCATGAATCCCGATAAGGCCTATTCGCCGGATGCGAATTTCACTCAGCGATTGAGCTATGGCTCAGTGGGCGGATACAGCCCCGCGGATGCCGTACAGTATAATTTTCAAACAACTTCCGAAGGCGTTCTGGCAAAAGTAGATCACAATAACCCGGAATTTGACCTCCAGGATTATATTGTGAAAACGCTTGAAAGCAAGGATTTTGGCCAATATGGACAGAATGGCTCGCTATATACTTGTTTCCTCTCCAACAACGACATCACCGGTGGAAATTCGGGAAGCCCTGTTTTCAATGGCAAGGCCGAGCTGATCGGACTGGCTTTCGATGGAAACTGGGAAGCCCTGAGCGGTGACATCGTCTTCGAACCCCGCGTGCAGCGCACCATTAGCGTGGACATCCGATACGTGCTTTACACCATCGACAAGATGATGAAATGTCCCCGGTTGATCCAGGAATTGAAATTGCAGAAATAATCTCTGTCCAAAAATATAGATAGCGGGAGATCGACGGAAAGTTGGTCTCCCGTTTTTTTTCAATAGGCTTGTTTATTTTTGTGTATATAATATATATAGTATATCTTTGTTCTAAATACTGAACAATTATGGAAACGACTACATCTAAAAGAAAACGGAAAAATATCGATTTGCCAGCCGAAGCATTCACTAAGCTGTCGATACTGGCTTCGGCGCAAGGCAAAAGCCTAAAGGCTTATATCGAAAACCTTCTTATATCTAAAGCCGATAGCCTGAAAATAGAAATTTCTCCCAATCCAAGCCCGAGTGGCGACCCTTGGTTTGATGATCCCGAAAATTTGGCTATTGTGAAGCAAGGAATTGAGGACATCAAGCGTGGAGATTCGAAAGTGTTTGCAATGGAAGAGATTGAAAAACTATTAGGGGCATGAAGTACACACTCGTTTTGGCTAAAGGAGTGCAAAAACAATTGCTTCTTTGGAATAAATTGGGTGATAGCAAAAGTATCCAGAAGATACTTGCGCTTTTTGCCGAATTAGAACTTCACCCCATGACCAGCACCGGCCAAGTAGAGCAGCTCAAGGGCAACCTTGCCGGACTCTGGAGCCGGAGGATAAACAAGCAACACAGGATGATTTATAGCATACACGAAGAAATTATCACCGTGGAGGTGATTTCCGTCAGAGGCCATTACGGTGACAAATAAGAGCAGATTTCTTTTCTTGCAGCACAAACTTGAAGCAATCCAAGCTGTCTTTTACTCGAATTTTCGTACCTTTACCTCTGCAACATTTAGGTATTTCCAGCTATCATGATTAAAGCAGTATTTTTTGACATAGACGGGACGTTGGTCAGTTATGACACACACAGGATTCCACCCTCCTCGAAAGAAGCAATAATTCAATTACGCAAAAAAGGCATCAAGGTTTTCATCGCCACAGGCAGGCCTTTTGCGGCTGTGAACAACTTGGAAGATTGCGAATTCGACGGTTTCATCACCGTTAATGGCGCTTATTGCATGACAGCGGGCAAAGAGTTGATTTTCAAACAACCGATTCCTTCTGCCGAGGTCCGCTCCTTCCTCCACTACCAGCAGACATGTGGGGAATTTCCGTGCATGGTGGCCACCGAAAGTGATATTTTCATCAATCAGGTGAACCAGGATGCCGAAGACGTATTTACTCTCATAAATTTTCCTTTTCCGAAAAGGAAAAAATTGGAAGAACTTGTAGATCGGGAAATATTCCAATTAGTCGCATTTTTCAAGGAAAACCAGGAAAAAGAAATCATGAAGAATGTGTTGCCGGGATGTGACGCCGCAAGATGGAATCCCCTTTTTGCTGACATCGTTTCGAAAGGCATCAGCAAGCAAGTCGGCATAGACAAGGTACTCGAATACTACGGGATTGGGCTCGGCGAAGCAATGGCTTTTGGTGATGGGGGAAACGATTTGCAGATGCTGGGACATGTGCCGGCGAGCGTGGCGATGGGAAACGCAGCGGACGAGGTGAAAGAAGTGGCAGCCTACGTCACCGACACTGTCGATAACGATGGAATTTGGAAGGCTCTGAGGCATTTTTCGATAATCGAATAATGTAGCCGTGACGGAAAGATATTCTTGCAACTCTTTTCCCAACATCTTTGCTCCTGTGAAATATTTTCATAAATTTGCTTGATTAAAAAACATTGAAAACTTAAAAAAGATAGATATATGAGATTTGTTGTGTCGAGTACGGCTCTGTACAGCCATTTGCAAGCCATCAGCAAGGTGATTAATTCGAAGAACACATTACCCATTTTAGATTGTTTCCTTTTGGATTTGGATGGGACAACACTTACATTAACTGCCGCAGACAGCGAAACCCGTTTGGTGACTTCGCTCGAAGTGAACGACGTGGAAGGTTTCGGACGTTTGGCCGTGAATGCGCGTAACTTGTTGGATCCCTTGAAGGAATTGCCCGACCAACCGCTCACTTTCCAAATCAACGACGATAACCTGGAAGTATTCATCTATTTTCATAACGGGAAATATAATTTTGTGGGACAAAAAGGTGACGATTATCCCCAGCCCAAAGCTTTGAATCCGGAGGCGATCGCCCTGAAGATCGATCCGCAAGTACTCTTGTCGGGCATCAGCCGCACATTGTTTGCAACCGCCGACGATGAACTTCGCCCCGTGATGAACGGCATCTACTTCGACATTTCGCCCGATGACATTACTTTCGTGGCTTCCGATGGACACAAGTTGGTCCGCCTCAAGAATTCTTCGGTGAAGAGTGCGCAACGCTCGTCCTTCATCCTTCCCAAAAAGCCTGCCAACCTCCTGAAGGGTATTCTTCCGAAGGAAACAGGCACTGTGGAGATAAAATTTGACGAAAACAATGCCTATATCACTTTGGGTAGTTATGTGATGACTTCCCGTTTCATCGAAGGACGCTATCCGAATTATTCTTCCGTGATCCCTACCAACAACCCCAACAAGGCGATACTCGACCGCTTGTCGATTCTCAATGCCTTGAAACGTGTTTCGGTATTCTCGAACTTGGCGAGCAGTTTGGTGAAACTCGAATTGAATACCGACTCGGTGAAAGTATTTGCCCAGGATTTGGACTTCTCCACAGCCGCTGAAGAATCGGTTTCGTGCCAATACGATGGGGTTTCGATGAATATCGGCTTTAAGTCGAGCTTCCTGATTGATATTCTCAACAATATCTCTTCCGAGAACATCTCCGTGGAATTGTCCGACCCGTCGCGTGCCGGTTTGATCTTCCCCGTGGAAAACGAGGAAAACGAAGATATACTTATGTTGTTGATGCCGATGATGCTCAACGACTGATCCAAACTAACAGGGAGCCGCTTGTTTGCTTTTCACTCATGCAGCTCCATGAAAAAAACAATATGGAATTAAACCTGAAAAATCCGCTTGTGTTTTTTGATCTTGAAACAACAGGCACAAGCGTAGTTCACGACAGAATAGTTGAAATCTCGTTTTTGAAAATTTATCCCAACGGAAAAGAAGAAATAAAAACCCGTCGTATCAACCCGGAAATGCCTATCCCGGCAGAGGCTACGGCCATCCATCACATCACCGACGAAGATGTGAAGGATTGTCCCACTTTCAAGAAAATAGCCAAGTCCTTGGCTGACCAGATAGAGGGATGTGACTTGGCAGGTTTCAATTCGAGCCGTTTCGATATCCCCCTGTTGGCGGAAGAATTCCTCAGAGCCAATGTTGATATTGACTTCAGCCGGAGAAAGTTCATCGATGTGCAAATTATCTTCCACAAGAAGGAAGAACGCACCCTGAAGGCTGCCTATAAATTCTATTGCGACAAGAGCTTGGAGGATGCGCATTCAGCTGAGGCTGACACTAAAGCTACTTATGAAGTGCTTAAGGCTCAGCTTGATAAGTATGAAGATCTGGAAAATGATATTGAAAAATTAGCCACCGAATATTCTTTTTTCAACAACAATGTCGATTTGGCTGGACGGATCATCCTGGACGAGAAAGGGGTGGAAGTCTTCAATTTTGGCAAGCACAAAGGCAAGGCGGTGAGGGAAGTATTGAAAAACGAACCCAGTTTCTATGCGTGGATGATGGACGCTGATTTTACGCTAAATACAAAACAAGTGCTCACCAAAATACGTCTCAAGGAATTGGGCAAATAAGACACGCTTCTCCCAGATAAGGGTTACCTTCTTTTTCTGGCCATATCTATCCGCAAGAAAATAAAGAGGAGTGTGGTGAAACCCAACAAGGAAGAACCCCCGTAACTGAAGAAGGGGAGGGGGATTCCAATCACGGGAGTGATGCCGATCACCATCCCGATGTTGATAATCAGGTGAAAAATGAAGATGCTCGCCACACAATATCCAAAAACCCGTCCAAAAACAAACTTTTGCCTTTCAGCCAGATAGAGCAACCGCAGGATCAATGCTAGAAACAGGAGCAGCACCGCCACGGAACCAATAAATCCTTGCTCTTCGCCCACTGTGCAAAAGATAAAGTCGGTGTCTTGCTCCGGCACATATTTCAATTTTGTCTGGGTGCCATTCAAAAAGCCTTTTCCCCAGAAACCTCCCGAACCGATGGCAATCTTGGATTGGTTCACATTGTATCCCGCACCTTTCAGGTCGTCTTCCATGCCCAACGACACCTTTATACGTTGCTGTTGGTGTGGTTGCAGGATGTCTGTGAACACGTAGCTCACTGATAGGCTGAATAAGATGGCGCAGCAAGCCACCAGCACGACTACGAAATATTCCTTGATGATGCGGCTGAATGCCATATAAACCAGGTATCCGATAGTTGCCGCTAAGCAGACAATCGAAATAATGTCATAGTGAGGGTTGACGCCAAAAGCCAGCGAGACAAGATATCCGACCAGCAGCAGGCCAAGGGATCCGCCTCCGATGTAGAGTGCACTTTGAAAATCGCGCCGGTAGCTTATCACCAAGCTTGCACAGATAAGAATGATGGTGATAATAGAGATGAATTCCCCTTGAGTCAGAAAGCCTACGGCAACGTCGGAATATTTCAACCCGACGACAAAAAGTATCACAGCACAAACGCCGGAGAACAGCACCAATCCGGGTAGTCCTTCCCTGTAGAGCATCAGCACAAATGCCGTGTAAACCAATGCGGAGCCGGTTTCCTTTTGACCGATAATCAACAGCATCGGCAAGAGGATGAGGCCTGATATCAAAGCCAAGTTTTTGGGAGTCATCAACTTGAAGTTGTATTCGTTCATGAATCGAGCCAGTGCCAGTGCTACTGAAAATTTGGCGAGCTCTGCAGGCTGCAAGCGTACAGGGCCAAGCACCAACCAGGAATGCGAACCTTTGATGTCGGGGGCTGCAAAAACAGTCACAAGCAGCAAGAGCATCGACACGGCATAGAAGAAATAGGCGAACACGTCGAAAATGTTGTCGTCCAACTTCAGAAGCATAAATCCGGCGGCCAAGCAAACGCCCACCCATACCAATTGCATTTGTGCTGAGTTCGACATTTCGAAGGAGGATGTATTTCCTAATTGATGGCTGGCTCCGTAGATTGTGAACCATCCGCATACCACCATCAGCAGGTAGAGGCCAAGTACTACCCAGTCCACACTTTCCTTGATGATGTCTTCTTGCTTTGTATATCTCATAATTTTTTCAGGTTCTATACCTTTCCCTATCTAAGGCTTCAATCTTCTTTCGGTGCTGGAGTTTCCGCAGGACTGGCTTGTCCGCTGTTATCCCCTGTGTTGGTGGTTGCGCCGCCAGCGGTGCTTTGTTGAGAAGCCGTCCCCTTTTTTCTTAAGTTATGAAGTCCCGGCAGCATCACAGTGTTTGCCATTCGGGTTTCAAGACCTTTGTCTTTTTCAGGAATGCTGCCTTTCAGGTATTTTTCGACCATCAGCCGGGCGATTGGCACCGCAAATTCGGCTCCGAATCCGGCATTCTCCACAATCACGGCTATGGCTACCTTGGGCTTATTGCGCGGGGCAAACCCCATGAAAAGGGAGTGGTCTCGGCCGTGGGGGTTTTGGGCTGTTCCCGTTTTTCCGCACACCTCAAATTCGGGCGACAGGTTGATGGCGTGACATGTCCCGCCTGCAACAGCTTTGGCCATCCCTTCAATGATAGGCTCGTAGTTCGACGGTGAAATGCCAGTCGATTTCTTGTCGGTGTATTTTTTGTCTAAAGCATCCCCTTGTATTTTTTTGACCATGTGGGGTGTATAGAAATGACCCCGGTTGGCAATGGTCGTCACAAAGTTGGCGATTTGCAGCGGGGTAGCCGTGATTTCACCTTGTCCTATGGCAATTGAAATGACAAAGGACGGCATCCATTTGGCTGTGCGGTGAAGCTTCGTGTAGAACTTGCTGTTGGGGATAAAGCCCTGTTTTTCGGACGGAAGATCCACTCCTAATTTATGTCCGAATCCCATATTGACCAAGTAGTCCTTCCACACATCCAATGCCTGGTTGATGTTCTTGTATTTTTGGCGGTTGCTCAACATGGCATTCAGCCCGTAGCAGAAGTAGGAATTGCACGAAGTGGCCACTGCCGGTGCAAGGCTCAACGGAGAAGGGTGTCCGTGGCAGGCCGGATGTCCTCCCAATGGGGGATATCCGTGGTGGCAGGGGTAGGAGGTTGCAGGTGAAATGATCCCTTCTTGCAGGTATATCAGGCCTTGGCTCGGTTTGAAGGTGGATCCCGGAGGATATAC
>MKRS01000522.1 GCA_001897035.1 Bacteroidales bacterium 45-6 | reverse complement strand
AGAATAATGGCTGAAAATGTTTTAAAGCTCATCGGTATCGATTCGTACATTTACCTCACCATCTTGCTTTTCTCGGTGGGTATCTTGGGCGTTTTGTTCAGACGCAGCATGATTGTGTTGCTGATGTCGATTGAAATCATGTTGAATGCGGTCAACTTGCTGCTCGTGGTCTTCTCGGTGTATCACCAGGATGCAGCGGGACAGGTTTTCGTGTTCTTCTCGATGGCGGTAGCAGCCGCCGAAGTTGCAGTTGGGTTATCAATTCTGGTGTCGATTTTCAGGAATGCCGGTTCAATTGATTTTGCCACATTAAGAAATTTGAAAGGATAAAATACGGATGGAAACAAGTTTGGCACTTATACTTATTCTAAGCCCATTCATCGGGTTTCTCTACAACCTGTTTGCGGGGAAAAAGACGCGCGAGATTTCGGGCATTGTGGCCACGTTGGCCGTGACGGTTTCGTTTGTGATTTCGGTTTATTTCTTCCAGCAGGTTTATGTCTCCAAAACACCGATTGTAGTTCATCTGTTCAACTGGATTTCACTCGAAGGCTTTACCATTGGGCTTGACTTTTTGCTCGACCAGCTTTCCTTACTATGGTTGCTGTTTGTGACGGGCATCGGGGCGTTGATCCACCTTTATTCCATCGGCTACATGCACGATGATGAAAACAAAGACCGTTTTTTCGCCTACCTCAATCTTTTCGTAGGATTCATGCTGATGCTTGTGATGGGAGGAAATCTCCTGGTGACATTCATCGGATGGGAAGGCGTAGGATTGTGTTCTTACCTCTTGATCGGATTCTGGTACAAAAACCAAAGCTATAACGACGCCGCCAAAAAGGCGTTCATCATGAACCGCATCGGGGACTTGGGTTTCCTGATCGGGATGTTCACACTGGCTCACATTTTCGGGACTTTGGACTATGCCCACATGAAGGCCGGCTTCAGCCTGGCCTCGCTCACCTCACCTACCGTATTTGCGGGATTAACATTGGCCGGCGTATGCCTCTTCATTGGAGCAACGGGTAAGAGTGCCCAGTTGCCCCTCTACACCTGGTTGCCGGACGCAATGGCTGGGCCAACGCCTGTGTCGGCGTTGATCCATGCCGCCACGATGGTGACGGGAGGTATTTTTCTTGTCACCCGCATGGGCTTCCTCTACAATGTGATACCCGATGTTCAGTTATTGATCGCCATCGTGGGAGCTGCCACGGCATTGTTTGCAGCCACCATCGGCCTCATGCAGACAGATATTAAGAAAGTGCTCGCATATTCTACCGTATCGCAGCTCGGCTTGATGTTCCTCGCACTCGGTGTGGGAGCCTATTCGGCGGCCGTGTTCCATGTGGTGACACATGCCTTCTTCAAGGCTTGCTTGTTCCTCGGGGCAGGTTCTGTAATACATGGATTGGGCGGTCAGCAAGACATACGCAAGATGGGCGGTGTGAAATCGGCGATGTTTGTCACCTATGTCACGTTCTTCATCGCCACGCTTGCTATTTCTGGAATTTTCCCGTTTGCCGGGTTCTTTTCCAAAGATGAAATCCTGCTATCAACATTCGAACACAACAAGTTGCTTTTGGTAATCGGCTCCCTTGCCTCTATCATGACGGCATTCTATATGTTCCGTGCCTTGTTCCTCACTTTCTTCGGAAAGTTCAGAGGCACAGAGGAAGAAAAGCATCATATTCACGAGTCACCCAAAACAATGACTATCCCGTTGATCGTATTGGCCATCTTGTCCACACTTGGTGGGCTTCTCGGCATTCCCGGATACAGTTGGATCAGTGAATACCTCGCTCCAGTGTTGCCTGCGGTATCGGAAGAGGCGCACCATCTGGGAGCCATGGAATACACCTTGATGGGCGTTGCCTTAGTGGGTGCGATCGTTGGTATTGCTATCGCCTATTTCCTATACCTTTCCAAGAAAAATGTACCTTCCGCCGACGAAGAGAAAGAGGGCTTTGGCAAAGTGGTTTACAACAAATTCTACGTGGATGAATTGTATCAGGCTGTAGTCGTGAAACCGGTCTATGCCCTGTCCTCGCTGTTCACGAATGTATTTGAGAAAGCTATCGCCTATGTTGTGGATGGAATAGGAAGCCTTACGGGATACATTTCAACTCAAGCCCGGCTGATTCAGGATGGAAGCATCGGCACCTACCTTGTGGCGTTTGTAGTAGGCTTGTGTGCGATTCTAACCTATTTATTCATCCTTTGATTCCAGTTGATTGTAACGGAATTTTGAATTTGAAATTGAAGTAAAAAATGAATATAGTAGCTGTCTTATTGGTCTTGTTAGCTGGGGTGGTTCTCACGTTCGTCTCAGGAAATAAATTGGCAAAGAAATCGGCGTTGTTTTTCAGTGTGCTCACCTTGCTCTCATCCATCTGTATGCTGCAAGGCTATCTGGGTGGTGCAAATGTAGGGGCCGCTATTCCTTGGGTTTCATATCCCCACATTTCCTTGTCGTTTAAGATAGATGGATTGGCCCTTGCCATGGTGCTGCTGACCACAGTCCTTACCCCCATTATTATCCTCACCACTTGGAACAAGGAAATAAAAAATGCAAAAACACTCTACTCGCTGATCCTGTTCATGTCGCTTGCCATGATTGGGACTTTCACCAGTAGCGACGGGTTGATATATTATATT
Source organism: Bacteroidales bacterium 45-6 (assembly GCA_001897035.1). Taxonomy (GTDB): domain Bacteria; phylum Bacteroidota; class Bacteroidia; order Bacteroidales; family Dysgonomonadaceae; genus UBA1309. Next base: position 4,543 of record MKRS01000522.1, on the reverse strand, counting down.
TTCTGGGAACTTTCCTTAATCCCGATCTACTTTATTATTTTGGTTTGGGGCAATGGAGAATTTGAGAAACGCAAGAAAGCGGTCATCACCTTCTTCATCTACACATTTGCCGGCTCGCTTTTCATGCTCCTGTCGTTGATCTACCTCTACACGCAAGCAAAAAGCTTTTCAATCGACGCCTGGTACAGCCTCAAGCTGCCTGTTGAAACGCAATACTGGGTGTTTGCAGGATTTTTCCTTGCTTATGCCATCAAGATACCGATTATCCCCTTCCACTCCTGGCAGGCTTCCACCTATCAGAAAGCCCCTGCTTACGGCACCATGCTGCTTTCGGGTATCATGCTGAAAATGGGATTGTATAGTATCATCCGCTGGCAATTGCCCGTGGCTCCCGCAGCGGCCGAGTGCTTCAAATACATTTTGATCGGGGTGTCGGTTGCCGGTGTCATCTACGGTTCGATCATCACATTGAAACAACGAAATATCAAACGCTTCCTTGCCTATTCATCCTTGGCACACGTCGGCCTCATCGCTGCCGGCGCTTATACCTTGACGGTGGATGGCTTGCGCGGAGCGGTTCTTCAGATGCTGGCACATGGTTTGGTAATTGTCGGGCTATTTTATGCCGCCGATATTATTTACAAACGTTTGGGAACTGCCAACATCGATGAGATGGGCGGGATCAAAGCCCATGCTGGAAAATTCAGCACAGCGTTCATCGTACTTGTATTGGCTTCTGTGGCCTTGCCGCTGACATTCAATTTCATCGGGGAATTCACGGTGCTTTACAGCTTGTTGCAAGTGAACCTGTGGTTTGCCGTGGTTGGAGGTTTAACCATTATCCTCGGAGCATTCTACATGACTCGGATGTTCCAGCACGTGATGCTTGGCGAAGCAAGTGCCAAGCCGTTCTTCGATTTGACAGCAGGCGAAATATTGGTTTTCTCGCTGATTATCGGGCTGGTAATCCTTTTTGGAATTTACCCGCAACCGCTTATTGAGTTGATTGACCCTGCAATAAAAGAGATTGTAAAACAAATTGTTTGATATGAGAATCTGCCAACCCCTCTTGTTGAGTTCGAATAATACCGGCTTGGCACCTTTTATTGGCAAATTATCACATTAGCAAATTATCCATTAGATATAACAGAAAATGAGTTTACTATTAGCTGTAGCTTTTTTGGGGGTTCTTTGCCTCGTCCTTGAGATTCTGAACATAAAGAAAACCATTGTTCCAGTAGTCGTGATCGCATTATTGGGCTTGTTTGGGTTGACGGTGAACGATTTGCTGACGCATGGTTCGTTCCTCGACATCGTTTCGTTGCCCGGGATGTTGGTTTTCAACAATTATGCGAAAGCTTTTTCCGCATTGTTTGTTCTGTTGACAGCCCTGATATTGTGCTTGATCCCTTTTTGCACACGGGAAAGAACCGGACACTACACCGACTACACTGCCATCATCCTGTTCCTCCTTTCGGGGGCAATTGCCATGGTGTCGTTCAGTAACCTTTCGATGTTTTTTATCGGATTGGAAGTCTTGTCCATCTCGCTCTACCTCTTGCCGGCAAGCAACGTGAAAAGCCGCAGAAGCAACGAGGCAGGGATGAAATACTTCCTGATGGGATCGTTTGCCTCGTCTCTCATTTTGTTTGGGGTGGCATTGATTTATGGAGCCACAGGCACATTCGATATTTCCAAGATAATCGAGGTTTCGCATAGCACAACTTTCCCAGTCTGGTATTCGCTCGGCTTGACATTGATATTGGTGGGGATGCTGTTCAAGGTTTCTGCAGCTCCGTTCCACTTTTGGGCGCCAGACGTATATCAAGGTGCGCCAACGATCATCACGACGGTAATGAGCACTTTGGTGAAAGTGGCTGCGGTGGCTACACTCTACAAGCTGATGGATATTTTGGTGCCGACGATTTCGGGTTCTTCCCGGATTATTATCGTGGTCATTTCCATCCTGACGATGACCATCGGAAACATTACAGCAATCAAGCAAACGAACATCAAACGCTTGTTGGCATATTCCGGAATCTCGCATGCAGGGTTCATGCTGATGGCGCTTCTTTATTTGCATCAAAATTCGGAGATATTGCTCTATTATACTGCGGCATATTCACTGGCTGGCGTAGCTGCATTCTCAGTAGTGATTGCGGTGTGTCATGCCAAAGGAAAGCAAGACATGGAAATGTTCTCGGGCTTGGGCAAGACCAACCCGCTGATGGCTGTCGTACTCACAGCGGCCATGTTCTCAATGGCTGGTATCCCGATCTTCTCGGGCTTCATGGCTAAGTTCTTCCTTTTCAATGAAATGTTATCCATCGGTGAAACCGGTTTGGTTGTTGTCGGGGTTTTGAACTCCATCGTGAGCGTTTTCTACTACTTCCGCATCGTGAACCTGATGTTCACGAAAGAACCGGATACGAGCCACGTGATTAAATATCCGATAGAAGTAGCCGTTGTAGCAGTTATCGCCATCGCCTTGAATATTTTGTTGGGAATCTATCCTTCCATCATCACGAGTCTTACAATTTGAAAATAACATACCGGAGGATCCTCCGATAAACAAGAACAAAGCAGGGCTTCTCTAATAAGGGAAGCCCTGCTCGTTTTCTCTTGGTTTTCATCGTCTATCTTTTCAACAGTTTTAACACTATTCTCGTTGAATGTGCCTCCACAGACAAGAGGTAAGTTCCCCTTGGCAGTAAATTCCAGTTGGAAATATTGACCTTGTCCTCCCATTGCCACTCACCCAATTTCTGTCCTGTTATGCTGAACAAGGTTGCAGTGGCCTTTTCCTCTCCAACTTGCTGTATCACCAGGTTTCCACCCGAAAAATAGGCCGTAACGTCTTTCGAAATGGCATTCGCTGATATGCCAGAGACCAGTCGGTTTTCATCGTAGAGGGCATATACATCCGGAATTCCGTAGCCAAGACTGTTGTTGGGCGATGCGTGCAGGGAAGAATATTTCTTCATGAGGTTGATGATCTCGATGTTGTTCAGGTGGGGCAGAGATTGCCATACGCAGGCCACCAATCCGGCTATGATGGGCGTGGCAAATGATGTTCCGGAACTGGGGTAGATTCCATCAATACTCGCAACGATTGTTTGGTAACCCATGGCACACACGTCAGGCTTCACCCTGCCGTCCGAGGAGGGGCCATAGCTGCTGAAATTTGCTATGTTCCCATTTGCATCAACTGCTCCCACACAGAGGATGGAATCAGCGTCAGAAGGCACAGAAATGTAGTGCCAAGATTTGCTTCCGTCGTTGCCGGCTGCATTCACCACAATCATTCCTTTCCTCGCTGCAAGGTTTGCTGCGATGGAGGCCCTCGAAGTCCTTCCATTTAGGGTTTGATAGGTGTAGTTCATTCCCGAATAATCAAACTCGGTATAACCCAGCGATGAATTGACGATGTCCACGCCTGCACTGTCGGCAAACTCGATCCCTGCTACCCAGTTGTCCACCTCCACAGGATATTCTGTTGGCGCATATTCTGTCCGGAGAAGCCAGTAGGAGGCATCGGGAGCAGCCCCTATCATTTTCCCGGGAAGGTTTGCGGCCATGACCGATAGCACGCTTGTTCCGTGGGACATGTTGATGGAGAAAAAATCGGAGGTGCTGTCCGCAAAATTCCGAACACCAACCAAGCGGTTTTGTTGGAACAGGCTGTCGAAAACTAGAATTTCATTCGCTTTGTAAAACCCGCCGTCAAGCACCCCTATAGCCAAGCCTTTCCCTCGGTATCCCGCCGAATGCAGTTTTTGTCCGTTGTGGATGTCTATTTGGTGAAAAGCATCGCCATAAGTGGGATCCAAAGCGGCTTTGGTCATCCTGACAGTTTTGGATATGCTGGATGCGGTATAGTCCGAAGGAACCAATGTCAATTCCAAATGCTTGACAAACGGAAGTTTTCTCAGCTCGAGCAAGGCGGAAGTATCATTCATGGCAACCGTTATGCCGTTGAGCCATTTGCTCGTGTTTTTGAGCCTTACCCCTTTGGCTAAGACTTGATTTACATACGTTCGGCTTATGGGCAGGTCGGTGGAGTCGATTTGGATTTGCTGTTTCGCTCTACGGTTGATCGCCCTTTCCGACAAATAGCTCGTCGGCTTGGTAAATGTCCCCGAAGTCCCGTTTTTATCCTTGAATTGGATCCAGGTATTATACTGGGCTGGCACGTCCGCGGCAGATACAAGGTAAATGGTTATGGTCAGCAGTAGTTTTTTCATCGCAAATAGTTGCTTGAAAGATGAAGTTCCTGTTATTTAGACCCTAAGATAAGAAGATTTTTTATGTCAGGATATCGATACCTGATTTATCTTGTCGGAAACGTGCTACTTTCCCTGAAAAAGGCAATTTCCATTTCCTTTCATGGATAGTTTAGGTAAATGCTAAAAGATTGTCTTATATTTTTAACGCAAAGCCGCCAAGGTATATTTTACTTACCAAATCAGGACACGGGATGCCTGTCGAATAAAGTGTTTACAAAAAAAAACGTCGTGTCTTTGTCTCTTTGCATTTCGATTCT
>MKRS01000521.1 GCA_001897035.1 Bacteroidales bacterium 45-6 | reverse complement strand
AAGATTAGGACGCTCATACGATAATTTAAAAACCTGCTGATGTGTAAATTCAAGTTTCTCACAAATATCTTTTTGTACGGCCTCTGTGGCCGAAGCGGTTAACGCCAGTACCGGCACACCTGGTTTTTCTTTTCGTATATCCGCAATAGCCAGATAGGCAGGTCGAAAATCATAACCCCATTGCGAAATACAGTGCGCTTCATCAACAGCAATAAGGTTAAGCGGCAACGCGGGCAAATATTCTTTAAAGAAACTCGTTTGTAATCTTTCAGGAGAAACATACAGGAATTTATAATTGCCGTATAATGCATTGTCCAGTGTTTTCTTTACTTCAGGGAACGGCATGCCGGAATGAATTGCCAGTGCCAGTATGCCTTTTTCTTTCAGCTTAGCAACCTGATCCTTCATCAGCGCGATAAGCGGCGTTACCACCAGGCATATTCCTTTTTCCGCCAATGCCGGCACCTGGAAGCTGATAGACTTACCTCCACCCGTAGGCATAATAGCTAAGGTATCATTGCCATCTAATACTGATGTAATGATATCTTCCTGCAATGGGCGGAATGTATTATACCCCCAGTTGGTTTGTAATATGGAATGAATATCTGCCAGTAGAAAAGTTTAACAGCAAATATCAGTGAAAGTAAGAAGTGAACGAAATGCGTTTTATTTGCAGATGGGTTATCAGAAAAATATATGGATCGCAGGATTATTTTTAATAACATTGATTTCCTGCTGTTCCCGGAAAAACATTGTCAAAAATCCTCTTTTAAGTGATGGCAATCCTATTATTATGGGCGACCCTTTTATGTATAAGTATAATAACCGTTATTATCTTACCGGCACGTATGGTTCTGCCAACGAAGGGTTCCCGTGTTATATCTCTGATGATATGATACACTGGAAATTCAATGGCATGCTGTGGCAAAAGAATGAAAACAGTTGGGCATCGGAAGCGTTCTGGGCACCTGAGGTAAAATTTTACAACAATAAATTCTATCTTACGTACAGTGGATTAAGTAAAGAAAAGAAGGAGCTGCGTATAGCCCTGGCCGTTAGCGATAACCCCGAAGGGCCTTTTAAAGATTTGCATGCTCCCTGGTTTGATTTTGGCTTTGGCGCTATTGACGGCGATATATTTGTAGATGGCGATCAACCCTATTTATATTTTAGTATGAATGGCTTTAAAGACGGGTATAGTTTCGGAATTATATATGGGGTAAAATTAGCAAAGGATTTGTCTGCCCCTGTTGGCGACACGGTTAAACTGCTGGAAGCTTCCCAACCCTGGGAGCGGGTTAACTGGGAGCATA
>MKRS01000520.1 GCA_001897035.1 Bacteroidales bacterium 45-6 | reverse complement strand
TGTTTTTTGAGGTTGTAGTCGGATTCGCTGGCTATTTCGTCCCACGTGAAAAGCTTGCTGTCGGATGCGAAGGCATCGTTGAGTGCAGCTTGCGTAGGTACAAAAATGGTGTACCGGAAGTTGTTGAACGAATTCACCACGTAGCCAAGCCCCGATGATCCGGAAAGTTTTTTCAAATTGAATACCGGGACAACATCAGCATCGTTTTGAAAGAAGGTGAACACCCTGTCGTCGCCTTTCAGCAGGTCGAAAAATGCCTTGTATTCGGGATGTTCTCCCAATGCGGTATAAACCGATTTGACAGGATCCTGCAATATCTTATCCACAAAAAAAGTTCTTCCATTGTCGGAATCATATATGCTTTTTTGGCCCGAAGTATTTTCGGTGATGTTGGCCCCAGCGACACTCTGTTCTATATCACCTCCGCCCTTCAGAGTCATCGACTGACCACTACCGATCACCTTGAGTGTGGTTCCGCCTTTGGTCTGTGCATATTGCGAAGAACCATCGTCGATGTAGCCGGAAAGAACATTACCTTCCTTCTCGCCCACCACGATGTGCATGTCGATAATATCGTTCAAGCGGTTGCGAATCACCGACTGATCGGTTATTTGGCGTGTTTTCGCCACCTTATTGCCACCGGCATCCACGCTATATACATCGGCTACCACCGTATTGTTGGATTCCTGGTACTTGAACGACCATATTTCACGGGAAGCACCACCCTTGGCCCAGGCAATGGGGTCGCGGTAGTTGTCGAAGGCTGCATCCACGGGAACAATGAGGTTGTACATGTTTTCCATTGATCTCAGGTAGAGGTAGAACTTCAAGGAAGCATCCTGTATTCCCCAGTTCATGATCTTCGTCTGGCTGCTGGTAAGTGCCGAGGCATACACACATTGGTAATCCACAGGCGGATACACAGCCGACGAGATATACACCGCCCCGTTGTTGCCTACAAAAGCCTTGGAAATATCGCTTGCATTCACCTTCATGTAATTGCTTGTCTCGTCGGTCATTGTGGACCAAGTGTGGGGAAGGGAATTGATGAAGGATTTCTTTTGATGATTCTTAATGAATAGCGCCAAGATGGGGGTCGGGATGTTTTCCCAGCTTCCATAAGCGTCTTTCAGGTAGCGTCCTTTGCTACCATTGATGTAATTTTGCAATGCCTCGTCTGTTGGCACAAACATGGCGCCCATGTCTTGTTGCAGGTTGGACGAGGTGTAGCCATTGTCTGTCGGATCGTAATAGAGCAAACCGTAGTTCTGCAAGGTTTTCCCGTTGGGATCCTGGCTGAACGAAGGGGTGAA
>MKRS01000519.1 GCA_001897035.1 Bacteroidales bacterium 45-6 | reverse complement strand
ATATTCCTTGGGGGGGTGTCTATTTATTTTAGAAAGAGGTATTATGAGAATGAGCTTCAAATTCTTCTTCATAAGCCATCCTAAACCCATAAAATTGGTCGCAAAAAACGATCCGAAAAGCCCCCTTGGGCTTCCCGGATCGTTTTAAAAATATCTTTACGCCTTACGGATTATACGTTGAATCGGAAGTGCATGATGTCGCCGTCCTGAGCCACATACTCCTTGCCTTCCACTCCCATCTTTCCGGCTTCCTTCACGGCACTTTCCGAACCATATTGGATAAAGTCATCGTATTTGATAACTTCTGCCCGTATAAAGCCTTTCTCGAAGTCCGTATGGATCACGCCGGCACATTGTGGAGCCTTGGAACCGCGCAGGTATGTCCAAGCACGAACCTCCTGAACGCCACATGTGAAATAAGTTTCCAGATTCAGTAGTTTGTAAGCCGCCTTTATCAAACGGGCAACCCCCGACTCTTCCAGACCGAGTTCGGACAAAAACATCTGCCTCTCATCGTAAGTTTCAAATTCAGCAATTTCTGATTCTATTTTGGCTGCTACGATCAGCAAATCGGCTTCTTCTTCCTTGATGGCATCCCTCACCTGCTCCACGTATTTGTTTCCGCTCACGGCCGAAGCTTCGTCCACATTGCAGACATAGAGCACGGGCTTGTAAGTCAACAGGAAAAGCTCGCGGGCGATTTTCTCATCGTCCTTCTTTTCAAAGGTAACGGTGCGTGCGGATTTGCCTTGCTCCAAAGCCTCTTTGAAGCGGACAAGCACTTCGTAAGTGGCTTTTGCCGTCTTGTCGCCACCAGTTTGAGCCTGCTTTTGCACCTTTTGGATACGGCTTTCCACTGTTTCCAGGTCTTTCAACTGAAGCTCGTAATCGATAATCTCCTTATCACGGATAGGATTGACGCTACCATCCACGTGGGTGATGTTGTCGTCGTCGAAACAACGGAGAACATGCAATATAGCATCCGTCTCACGAATATTCGCGAGGAACTTGTTGCCCAAACCTTCGCCCTTGCTGGCACCTTTCACCAAACCTGCGATGTCAACGATCTCCACCGTGGTAGGCACAATGCGTTGTGGATTGACCAATTCAGCCAGTTTGTTGAGCCTTTCATCAGGCACAGTAATCACACCCACATTGGGTTCGATCGTGCAAAAAGGAAAGTTAGCCGATTGAGCCTTTGCGTTCGACAAACAATTGAAAAGGGTGGATTTTCCTACATTCGGAAGTCCGACAATGCCACATTGGAGAGCCATATCTATCTAATTTTTAATTTTTCAGCCGGCAAAGTTACAAAAACTTTGTGGCAATGCCTAATGAGGAATAAGGCTACCTAATCAAAGGAAAATAATCTGTCTATTTCATAACGCCTAAACAACTGTATAACATTAGATTATACAATTTACACGAGTGCACCATCCTTTGTTCAAACAAAACGAGGAAACAGTGAAGACAAAATCGGACAAAAGCAGGACAAATAAAAAGACATCATCGGGCGTAACGGAGCCGTAGAAAAATTACATTCTGCTTTCAAACATATTTAAAAAATAAAACCCGATAGTAAAATTGATTAATTTAGCCGCTCAATACAGCTTCAAAGATCTTCATTTGCCTTCATTTCGCCAACATTGACAATGAAATTCGATTTGTCTAAATGTTAAATTTACTCCCAAAAAAACCTCCACATACATAAATAACAATGCAAATAATAGAAATATGATCTAAAACATGTTTTATCCATATTTTTTTGTTTGAAACCGCGAGTACCAAAATGTCTTCCTTGCCGTTTAACTGATATAGATTATTTTTGTTTTTAAGAAAACCGTATGATCTGACAAAAGAATAGGAAGTTTCCACTAATCAAGAAAAGGACAAAACAAGGAGAGAATGGTCACAGTATGTTGGAATTGAATGCAAAAGAACAGGATATTAAATTGTGGGCTGCTTTTACGAGTGGCAGCGAAAAGGCTTTTTCCACCATCTTCAATGATCAAGCAAAAGCTTTGTTCCGTTATGGAACAAAATTTGTGACAGACGAGGAATTAGTGAAGGACTGCATACAGGATATTTTCGTTAAACTATATCGGAATCGTCAAAACTTAAGCCAGACAGATAATATTCGCCTCTACCTTTTTCGTGCATTAAAAAATAGACTGCTCGATGAAATTTATTCGTGCAAAGAGACCATTTCTTTGTCTTCCCCAACTGATTTTCTTGAGCAGAAAGGCGTTGAAGAGGTAGAAGAAGAGGAAAGCTGGAACCACACCTTGCGCATCCGCAGGCTAAAAAAAGGAATCGAAACCCTAACACCTCGCCAGCGTGAAGCCATCTACCTAAGATACACGATGGAAATGCCTTTGGACGACATCTCTGAGCTTTTACAGATGAATTATCAGTCGGTGAAGAACCTGCTGCATCGCTCCATTGAAAAATTACGGAAAGAAGTGGTCATCCCATTCTTGATTATTATTGCCCTTATCTATTGAGACAAAGAAACTGCGAGGTCTTATGAATAAAATTTGATACAAGAATTTCACGATTGAAAAAACAATGAAAGAAAATCTGATATATAGAACATTTGACGTGGAACAGTGGCTGGATGACGCCGACTTCTTGCAGTGGGTGAAGCATCCAGGACAAGAGCTGGATGCTGTTTTTATTCCTATGCTGAACGAAAGAAGCGAAGTGTCCATCAAAATGAGAACGGCAATTGACCTCTTGCGCAACATGGATCAAACCGACCATCAGTTGAGCGACAAGGAGGTAGCTGAAATGTGGGAAAATGTGTCTAACCGGACGCTAAACAGCAAAAAATTGTTGAATCACTATTCAGTGTGGAAAAAGGTATTTCTGTCAGGTGCGGCTGTTTTGTTGTTGGCAATTGTGGGTACACTATTCATCGTTTGGAAAAACAGTCAACAGGTAGATTATTTTACCCTGGCGAAACAAATGATGCCAAATACGATCAAAGATGCCAGACTGATTATTCCGGGAAAAGGATCAATGACGCTTTCCAACAGGATGGAAGTAGTGCTTGGAAGAGACGGAAAAATATCCTTGCGCTCGGCACAGGGAGAAATGGTATCGCTTGAAAATAGCGTTTCATCTGGCAAGGAAATGGGAATGCTGGTGGTTCCTGCAGGTAAAAGAGCCTCGTTGCTCTTGGCCGACGGAACAAAAATTGAAGTTCGCCCGAGCAGCCAAGTGATATTTCCAGTAAAATTTGGCGAGAAAAAGCGGGAATTATTTATCCAGGGAGAAGCCTTTTTTGAAGTTTCAAAAAATAAACATTGGCCGTTTGTAGTGAAAACAGATAGAATAAATGTGGAAGTGCTGGGAACAAGCTTCAATGTGGAGGCTTATTCGGGAAATAAAGAACAATCCGTTGTGTTGGTGAACGGTTCGGTGAAAGTGAATACGGATGGGCGAAACGCTATCCGGATACATCCAAACCAGAAATATGCCTTCAACGAAGATCACCAAATAGAAACAGTGGAAGACGTGGACGTCAACCTCTACACGAGCTGGAAAGAGGGTTATTTCTTGTTTAACAGCGAAAAACTGAATGTTGTTTTGGAAAAGCTGAGCAGTTATTATGGAATCCAGTTTCATTATCAGGAAGCTTCCATGGACAATATACGCTTGTCGGGAAAGTTGGATTTAAATAATAGCTTGGAAGTGGCTTTAAAGGTAATTTCAACAACTACCCCCATAGAATATCAACTGGAAAAATCTTATGTGAAAATTAATGTCCGACACTAAAAAATGGATGCCTATGCAGAAATAAAAAACTGAAAAAGCAAAAAACGGGGAATATTGGCACTATCCCCCGGATGACTTTGATAAAAGATTACCAATTAGTAGTTAAAATGTTATTTACCAAAATCGCTGTGAATTTATGAAAAATAATTGCACATCACTCTTCATCAGCCGAAGAATCCATAATTCCTTACGAATTATTAGTATTCTTTTTTTCTTCCTCTTGTCTGGAATCATTTCGGCTCAATCAGTTTCCAACAACAAGAAGCAAGCGCGAATTTCCATTTCTGTGAAAAACAAATCTTTGAAAGATGTTTTGAAAGAGATTGAGAAAAAAAGCCAGTATATTTTCATATACAATGACAACGTAATTGATGCCAGTAAACTTATTGACGTGAACGCTAAAGAGGAAACGATCGAACAGGTTCTCGTGAAAGTATTGGCAGGAACGTCCACTTCGTATAAAATCACCGATCGACAGATTGTGATTTATAAGGACAACGAAAAGAAGGTGAGCAATTCTGAAAGCCTTGTTCCTATCAATGTCAGCGGAATGGTGGTGGACGAAGACAACCAACCTCTGGCAGGAGTAACTGTCGGAGCTAAAGGCACATCTACCACCACCGCCACCGATTTGGAAGGACGTTTCATCTTGAATTTGGCGAAAACTGCTTCAACTCTCTCATTTTCTTATGTGGGTTACAAAACACAAGAAATTGCCTTGCGAAAAAATATGAAAGTGGTTTTGAAAGAAGATTCCAAACTCATCGAAGAAGTGGTGGTGATCGGATACGGCTCTGTGAAGAAGAACGATTTGACAGGATCGGTTTCCTCCCTCAAAGAAAAAGATTTCAATAAAGGGGTGCTTTCGTCTCCCACGGAAATGTTGCAGGGACGAGTGGCCGGTGTGCAAATCACCAACAATGGTGGTGAGCCAGGAGCTGGGGTTTCTGTTCGTGTGCGAGGCACCAACTCTATTCGCTCGGGACAAGATCCTTTGTATGTGGTAGATGGCGTTCCACTGGACATCACCGATGTTCAGGCTAATGGCGCATCCACAACCGGGGTTGGAGATGCTTCCGCGAAAAATCCGCTCAATTTCCTGAATCCTGACGACATAGCCTCGATTGATGTTCTAAAAGACGCATCAGCAACAGCCATTTATGGATCTCGCGGCTCGAACGGGGTAATCATCATTACCACCAAGAGAGGATCGGAAGGCAAAAGTCAAGTCAGCTATTCGGGTTATGCCGGAATCTCTGTTTTACCAAAAAAATACGATGTGTTATCTGCTTCCGAATTCAATGCAGCACGCACAAAGCTTAATCTGAGCTCGGCCGATGCCGGATATTCCACCGACTGGCAAGACGAAATTTTTCGCACGGCGATGGTTCAAAACCATAATTTATCGATCGTAGGGGGAAATAAATCATCCAGCTACCGGGCCTCTTTGGGATATATGGATCAGGACGGAATTATCAACAAAACAGGTCTGAAAAAGTATTCCGGAAGACTAAATGTAACCACCAAGGCTTTCAACGACCGGCTTACTTTGGAAATCGGCATGACGGCAGCCCGCACAAACGATCAGCGGGCACCTTTAGGTGAAACAGGGGGTGTGGAAGGAGACTTAATTTTGTCGGCATTGAAGCTAAATCCTACTTATCCAGTGTATAATGAAGATGGAACATACTACCAAGTATCAGATCAAGTGCGCAACCCCGTGGCTATGATCAACTTGACAAATGATAACACACAAACAGATCGCTTGCTGGCAAACCTGACTGCAACGCTCCGTTTGATCAAAGGATTGAACTATAAAGTAAATTTATCCGTCGATGAAGTGAAAGTCGCACGTAAGGTGACTCAAGATGCACAGCTTTCGTATATGGAAAATGGCGGTACAGCCAGTATCGGAAATGTGGAAAAAAGCAGCAAAATGATCGAAAACTACTTGACTTACGATTTTACTTCTAAAAACAATATACATAAGTTCAATCTATTGGCAGGACATTCTTACCAAAAATTCAGAAGGTATTCCTATTCTTTCACTGAAAATGGATTTGCATCAGGCAAGATCGACTACCTAAATGATTTGGAACTGGGCAACTACACTAAGGCCATCACAACATCCGATATTACGGTGGATGAACTCCAATCCTTTTTTGGTCGCATCAACTATAATTTAATGGAAAAATATTTACTGACGGTGAACTTCCGCGCAGATGGTTCTTCCAAATTTGGGACAGACAACAAATATGGATATTTCCCATCGGCGGCATTAGCTTGGCGTGCTTCAGAAGAAGAATTTATAAAAAAATTAGATGTATTCAGTTCCTTAAAATTACGTCTTGGTTGGGGAATTACTGGAAATCAAGAAATTATATCCAAACAATCGCAAGCAACTTTGGGCACTGTCGCTGGAGCCAGCTTGGATGGCGGAACTACTGTTGTGCCTGGTTACACAGTGACCAGAACACCCAACACTCACCTCAAATGGGAACAATCCAAACAATACAATGCTGGAATTGACTTCGGCATTCTGAAAGGTCGGCTGACGGGTACTGTTGACATGTTCTACAAAACAACTTCCAACTTGCTGTTCTATAAGGTTGCGGCTGGCCCATCCCTCGGAACCAATGTCTATACCAACTTGGATATTGACTTGATAAACAAAGGATATGAATTTGCCCTTAACGGCGTGATTGTAGCCAAGAAAGATTTGAACTGGACGGTGAATGCGAATTTTTCGAAAGATATCAACCGCGTGAAAAATTATCCCTATTCAAAAGTCCCCACCGGATACCCGAGCGGTCCCGGCATCACCGGAACACCTACCCAATACATCATCAACAACGAACCATTGGGAACATTTTGGGGCAAAACATTTATCGGATATGATGCCAACGGAAAAAGTCTCTACCAAACGGATGCCAATGGAACTTCTGTGGAAGGGGTGATTGGCCATGCTTTGCCCGATTTTACGTACAATTTTGGAACAAACATTTCTTGGAAGCAATTTGATTTGGGTGTCAATTTCAACGGTGTATATGGAAATGATGTGTACAACAACTTGGCCAATATCATGGACCAAATGACCCTGTTCAGCAGTGGATGGAACACAACGCCCGGCGCACTTACTTCTGGTCAATCCACAAGCGACGTGTTGAGCTTTTCAAGCAAATATATCGAAGATGGGTCGTTCCTGAGATTATCAAATGCCACACTGGGATACTCCGTGAGCCTGCCACGCGAATGGGGAATAAGCCGCCTAAGGGCTTATGTTTCGGGTGCCAACTTGTTTGTCATCAGCAAATATTCGGGATACGATCCGGAAATGAACGTGACACGTGTTTCCAACGGCGTTCCGGCCATTGGCATCGGATGGACCACTTACCCGAAAGCAAGGACTTTCACCATGGGAGTTAATATTGAGTTTTAATTG
>MKRS01000518.1 GCA_001897035.1 Bacteroidales bacterium 45-6 | reverse complement strand
TGCTTGTTTGTGGTCTAGAATGATTATGCATTCGGGTGTTGCCCGTGGCCAACGATGACTCCGTCATTGCAAGACTTTGGCGACTGTAAATGCAGCGAATCTTCTAATACGACATCGTTGGATTGCATTTTTGACTACAGTCATTTCCGTAAGTAGCATAATTAATAATTATTTTGGTCTTCTGAACAGTGGATCTACATTATCAGTTTGCGGTAACTGTCAAGTGGATTACACCGAGGAATGCGACTCGGGCTTAGGATGTGCGAACTGCACGTGCCTGCCAGGTTTTGTTCCGGCCAGTCCACCGGCAGCTTCATGCATTGGTCAACCAATCGGAAGTCTTCCCTTACCTCCGTTCTCCGTGCCAAGTTTTTTCGAACCTCTAGTTGACAATCAGTGGCTGGACACGTTATTCAGTCCTCCAGTATACTCAATTATTTTGCCCTTGTACTTTGGATGAGGCATCCTGGTGTAAGGCAAGTCGAACGAAGCATCTATCTCGTTTTCCTCCATGGGCGGGTAGGGCGGATTGATAACAACACTCTTTTCCTCGAAGCCCTGGATGATGCGCGAAGCGTGCATCATGTTGGATTGCTGCTCCACAATGCGGAAGTTTTTTGCCTGCTTCATCTTGTCTTTCAGGCACTCCTCGTGACTATGTAGTTCTATGTCGCTGGTCTCACTGTTTGGGTAAGGTGAGAGCTGTTCTGTCAAATAAGCTGTTTGAGGAATATCTTTCAGTTCAGAAATAGTTTTGCCACTCTTCAGTTGCTTCACAATCTCGGTCAGCGGGTTTTCACCCATCCCATAGACGAGCAAGTCGGCTTGCGAATCTACCAAGATCGACGGCTTCAGGCAATTGTCCCAATAATCATAATGAGTGACACGCCGCAACGAAGCCTCGATGCCGCCCAGTACGACGGGCGTGTCGGGGAAAAGTTTCTTGAGGATTTGGGTGTAAACCTCTGATGGCCTGTCGGGGCGCATCCCCGATTTTCCATCGGGAGTGTATGCGTCGTCCGAGCGAAGCCGTTTGTTGGCCGTATAGTGGTTAATCATGGAGTCCATTGCTCCGGCCGTCACGCCGAAAAAGAGCTTAGGTTTTCCCAATTTCTTGAAGTCGCGCAGGTCGTCCCGCCAGTTGGGCTGAGGCACGATAGCTACCTTTAGTCCCGATTTTTCGAGCATGCGGCCTATCACAGCCGCTCCGAACGAAGGATGGTCGATGTATGCGTCACCTGAAAAAAGGATGACGTCCAATTCGTCCCAGTTTCTTAATTCAATCTCTTTTTTTGTTGTCGGAAGCCAGTCCGTTA
>MKRS01000517.1 GCA_001897035.1 Bacteroidales bacterium 45-6 | reverse complement strand
AAGTGTAAAATAAATCAAAATAATTCGATTATAATAAAATACAAATAATAATATAGGATGATGAAGATTAGCTTTTAAGAACAAAGGCATTGTTTTGTCTGCAGTTTGTTTGCTCATTTTCAATTTTTGTGCAGAACAATAAGGGACGAAAACAATTATTCGATTACGACTGGAAATTCTTTTTTTGGGGAAATACCATCACTGCGATACCTGTGATTTTCGATAATGCGTTATGGTATAATTCAGATTTGTCCCACGATTAAGTAGAGAAGGGTAAATTATACTCAAACATAAAATATCAAGATTATCATCGATAAGAAACAACCCATTTTTATTAGAAAATTATACTCATGAAGAAACCTCATTCTTATTTATTAGCAGTATTGTTTGTTGCAATGCTTTTTTCCTCACAAAAAGGAATGGCCCAATACACCATTTCACCCAAAATGGACTGGTGGTACGAATCCCGCTTTGGCATGTTTATCCATTTTGGTTCTTACTCATATTTAGCACAGGGCGAATGGGCTATGTCAAATGGTTGGTCGAAAAGCGATTGGCAGACCAAGGTCACAGCCAATTTTAATCCAACCAATTTCAATGCCGGCATCATTGCGCGGTTGGCAAAAAGAGCAGGCATGAAATACCTGGTGATTACAGCCAAGCATCACGAGGGTTTCTGCATGTGGCCTACTGCGGTGAAGGGTTTTAAAAGCATTGACTCGACAAAGTTGTACAATTTACGCGAATATACTCCTTTCGACAAAACAAGAGATGTGCTGAAGGAACTCAAAGACTCTTGCGATGCTGTCGGAGTGAAGTTTTGTTTGTATTATTCTATTCTGGACTGGAACCATCCTTCTCAACAAGTATCACGTGGCACGAATGCGAATAACTGGTACACCTATTCCACTTTGACTTCGGCAACAGCCAAAGCAGAGTATATTGCCGATATGAAAGCGCAGCTGAAAGAACTGATAGACAATTATCACCCGGCCCTGCTGTGGTTCGATGGAGACTGGACTTATAATTTCGGGGATTATACTTAAGGAGTAGCAGCACAAGCGGATAAGTGGTGGACAAAAGCCGATGGCGTGGATTTGCAGAACTATTTGAGAGGACTGGATCCAAATCTTTTGATGAACGAACGGGTTTTTAGAAGTGCCGGGTTGGGCGATTGGGATTGTTCTGAAGGATCAACACTCGGCACTCCCAACAGCAGACCATGGGAAACATGCCAAACCATGAATAACTCGTGGGGATACAATTCCGGAGATCATAGCTACAAGACAACCAAAGCTCTCGTTATGGAATTGGTTCAGAATGTATCCCGGGATGGAAACTATTTGTTGAATATTGGACCCAAAGGTGATGGTACGGTACCGAGCGAGTCGATAATTAAATTAGACAGTGTAGGCAATTGGATGGATGTGTACGGCAGCAGTATATATGGAGCAAGCCGTAGTCCATTTTCATCGGAACCAGCATGGGGTCTGTACACAAAGAAAGCAGGGAAACTCTATGTCCACGTCTTTTCGTGGCCTGAAAACGGACTATTGAAAGTGCCATCGCTCACAAATACCATCAAGAAAATTTACTTGATGGGTGACACGACCACCTTGTTGAACTATAAAGACCGTAATGGATATATTCAAATTTCTGCGCCTGCAAAGGCTCCCAATCCCATTAGCTCGGTTGTCGTTGTTGATGTGACTGGCGTTCCAAAAGCCTCCACGGAATACTCCAAAGTTGCAAGTGTCAGCCTAAAGGGGCAGGGGGGATTAACTTCCATTCCGGGTGTTGGAGGTACTCTGCAGATGTCTGCAACGATAACCCCAACAACTGCTACCGATAAAACAGTAAGCTGGTCTGTAAGCGATGCACGCATTGCTTCCGTAAGCAAGACAGGTTTGCTTACGGCGAAAAAACTCGGTTCGGTTACAATAACGGCCACCGCCAAAGACGGTTCTGATAATTTTGGACAAATTCACATAACAGTCGGTTCAGTTTCAATTGTTTCGCCTCCAACATCTTCTTCGCTAAAGGTATCTCTCAATCTGGCAAATAAGAGGTTTGTTAATCTGCAATATGCTAATTCTTCAAATCTGATTAGTTATTCTTTGACTGATAGTTTAGGTAAAGAAGTTTTGAAAGGTACTTTTACGAATCAAACAACTCTTGACCTGAGGAATTGCACAGCAGGTACTTATTTCATTAAGGTTGAAAATGACGGTAAATCGGAAGTGCAAAAATTACTGGTGGAATAGATCTAAACGTAACGAGATGGAAAGCTTGAATTCGCACAAAAAAAATCATTTTATGAAACAAATAGTATTGACATTCATATTAGTTGTAAGCTCTCTTTCCAGCTATGCGCAAAGCGGCGTGGAAAGAAAACAGTTGTTTGACTATGACTGGAAATTCTTTCTCGGAGATGCTTCCAAAGCCAAAACAAGCGATTTCAATGACACATCGTGGCAAAGCCTCGACCTGCCTCACGATTGGAGCATTGAAGGAAGGGTAAATCCTAAAAACCCGACAAAAGGTGCCGGGGGATATTTCCCAGCGGGAATTGGCTGGTATCGGAAAACCTTTCAGGCACCCGATGCTTGGAAAACTGAAAAAATAGCTATTTATTTTGAAGGCGTTTACATGAATTCCGAAGTATTTATCAATGGGAAATCGCTGGGCGTTCATCCCTACGGCTACACGTCGTTCAGCTACGACCTTACACCTTATCTGAATTTCGGAAAAGAAAACGTAATCGCTGTTCGTGTCGACAATTCCCAGCATGTGAACAGTCGCTGGTACAGTGGCTCAGGAATCTATCGCCATGTTTGGATGATGGTTACGAACCCTGTCCATGTGGCCCAATGGGGTGCAGCCATCACGACTCCCGTAGTTTCCGCCAAAAAGGCAACCGTACAGGTGAAAACATGGGTTAAAAACGAAACTTCATCAGTTCAGCGTATTGTTGTCAAAACCATTCTTTGGAATAAGAGTTCTAAAAATGCGGGAAATGGACAAACACAAATTGAACTTCCTGCCAACAGCGAAAAGGAAATCACACAAATCCTGACCGTGTCAAACCCTATGCTTTGGACACCCGAAACTCCCTATTTGTATCAGGCCCAGATTCAGGTATTACAAGATAAAAAAGTGTTGGATGATACGAAAACCAATTTTGGTATCCGTTCCATCAAATTTACTGTAGAAAATGGATTCCAACTTAATGGAAAAACGGTGAAAATTAACGGCGGTTGCGTGCATCACGAGAATGGCTGTTTAGGCTCTGCTGCTTTCGATCGTGCCGAGGAGCGCAAGATTCAATTGCTCAAAGCAGGTGGTTTCAACGCAGTCAGGACTTCTCATAACCCGCCTTCCGAAGCATTTCTGGATGCCTGCGACAGATTGGGTTTGCTGGTAATGGACGAGTCGTTCGATTGCTGGAAAGTTGGTAAAAACCCGAATGATTATTCAAAATATTTCAACGAATGGTGGCAACGCGATTTGGACGCAATGGTATTGCGCGACCGCAATCATCCTTCCATCTTTATATGGAGCATTGGAAACGAAATCCCGGAACGGGGAAAACCTGACGCCGTGAAAACGGCTTCGATGATGATTGATGAGCTGAAGAAAATGGATGCAACCCGCCCGGTAACGTCGGCCATTGTTGAGAATGGTAAGGACTGGACTATTATGGATTCCCTGATGGTTGTACACGATGTAGCCGGTTACAATTATCATTTGTTTGCCGCTCCAACCGACCACCAACGAGTTCCTTCTCGCATGATTGTTCAGACCGAATCGTACCCAAAAGATGCTTTTGTGAACTGGAAATTGGTGCAGGATAACAGTTATGTGCTGGGTGATTTTGTTTGGACGGCGATAGATTATCTCGGCGAAGCAGGCATTGGCCGGACTTTTTATTCCGGCGAAACACCCGGCGAAAACTGGGACAACGATATGTTTCCCATTCATGCCGCCTATTGTGGCGATATTGATTTGATCGGATGGAGAAAACCCATTTCGCATTACCGGAGCATGTTGTACAACGACAATGAGAAACTCTACATGGCCGTTCGCGAACCCGAACCGGAACCGTTGGAAATCAAAGAAACATGGTGGTCGGTGTGGCCAACGTGGGAAAGCTGGACATGGCATGGTTTTGAAGGCAGAAGTATTAATGTTGAAGTCTATTCTAAATATCCTAAGGTGAGATTATATCAGGACAACAAGCTGGTTGGCGAACAGGCAACCAGTCGCGACCAGCAGTTTAAAGCCACATTCGCAGTGCCTTATTCAGCCGGGCAGCTTAAAGCGGTAGGTATTGAAAATGGAAAGGAAATGGAATCGATCGTTCTGCAAACTGCCGGCGATGCTGCGAAAATAAAATTGACAGCGGACAGAAAAGAAATGACGGCTAATGGCCAGGATTTGATATTTGTTACGGTTGAAATAACCGACAAGAATGGTGTCATCCAACCGAATGCAGCAAACCGCTTGCAGTTTAAAATGGATGGCCCCGGTGTAATTGCGGGAGTGGATAATGCAAACATAAAAGATCTTGACCCTTATGTAAGCAACAGCCGCAAAGCATGGAAGGGACGGGCGTTGGTGGTAATAAAGAGTACGCACAATGTTGGCGAGATTAAACTGACTGTTATATCTGCAGATTTGAAAGAAGCAACTATAAAAATGAATACTAAGGGTAACAAATAAATTTATATATAAACCATAAATAATATGATCAAGAAAATTTTGTACGGAGTAATTTTTTCCGCATGTTCTATAAGCATTAACCATGCCCAAGTAAAAGCTCCTGCCCCTTGCGGTCCTGTTCCATCCGAAAACCAGATGCGGGTGCAGGAGATGGAAGCTTACGCTTTTGTCCATTTTTCATTAAACACCTATACCGACCAGTCGTGGGGATTTGGTGATGAAGATGTGAAACTTTTTAACCCCGAAAAGGCCGATTGTCGTCAGTGGGCGCGTATTTGTAAAGAATCGGGCATGAAAGGAATTATCATCACAGCCAAGCACCACTGTGGTTTTTGCTTGTGGCCATCTAAATACACCGAATATTCGGTGAAGAATGCGCCTTGGAAAAACGGCAAGGGCGATATGGTGCGCGAAATGGCCGATGCTTGCAAGGAATACGGTTTGAAATTGGGTATCTATTTATCACCTTGGGACAGAAACAGCAAGGACTACGGAAAACCTGAGTATATCACCTATTTCCGTAACCAGCTTACCGAACTTTTGACCAATTACGGCGAAATTTTCGAAGTGTGGTTCGACGGGGCCAACGGGGGAGACGGTTACTATGGCGGAGCCAACGAAACCCGTAAAATTGATGCGAAAACCTATTACGATTGGAAAAAAACGTATGCGCTGATACACAAACTGCAGCCTAATTGCGTGATTTGGAATGATGGCGGCGACCGTGGCGACTTGCGCTGGGTGGGTACCGAGGAAGGTTCTGTTGGCGAAACAAACTGGAGCCTCTTGAACGCAACCGGCGATGTTCCATGGAACAATCTGCATTTTGGCGTGGAAAATGGGAATGCCTGGGTGATGGCAGAGGTAAATACCTCTATCCGTCCAGAATGGTTTTACCATCCGAATGAAGATACCAAAGTAAAAACTGTCCCCCAATTGATGGATCTTTATTACAACTCTATCGGCAGGAATGGAACCCTTTTGCTCAATTTCCCGATCATGCCAAACGGTTTGATCCACCCCACCGACGAGAAAAACGCACTTGAATTTGCCAAAGCGGTGAAAGAATCGTTTGCCGTAAACCTTGCCCTGAATAAAAAAGCAAAAGCTTCTGATGTGCGTGGCAACTCAAGCAAGTTTGCCGCAGCAATGGCCGTTGATGGGAAAAAAAATACCTATTGGGCAACAGGCGATCATACGAAGACTGCCTCATTGACCATCGATCTGGGCAAACCAACCTTGCTCAACCGTTTTTTGGTGCAGGAATATATCCGTTTGGGACAACGTGTGAAGGCCTTCACCGTAGAAGCCTTTGTGGATGGAAACTGGAAAGAAATAGCGAGAGCCACTACGATCGGTTACAAACGAATCCTTCGTTTCCCAGCTGTGAAAGCTGCTCAAGTGCGTTTCACCATTACTGATTCCAAGTGCAATCCGCTCATTTCCAATATCGGGATTTACGATGCTCAGGTATTCCTCAATGCGCCCTCTGTCATCCGGAACCAATCGGGTGAAGTGACGATAACCACCAACGATATTGGCCCGATTTTCTATTACACCTTGGATGGCAGCGAACCCACTTCCAGCTCAACCAACTATACAGGTCCGTTCTCGGCAGATGGAAAGGTGACCTTGAAAGCTATTTCTTATGATCCGACTTCGCGCAAAAGCAGCCCTGTGGCTTTGGAAAAATTCGATGTTTCGAAGAAAGCCTGGAAATTAGTGGGGATCAACGATGATAAAGCCGCTGCAATCCTTGATGGCGATCCAGCCAGCGTATGGCACCAGAGAGACAAAAAAATGCCGGTGGATTTGGTTGTCGATTTGGGCAAGAGCTACCCTGTTTGCGGATTCAAATACCTGCCCGACCAGAACAAGTGGAGCTCGGGCATCATCACGACCTACAAATTTTATGTGTCGGACGACAATACGAACTGGAAATTAGTCGATCAGGGCGAGTTCTCGAATATAAAAAATAACCCCTTGATGCAAATCAAAACTTTTGCACCGGTATTGGCTCGTTACATTAAATTGCGTGCATTGAAGAATACCTTTGGCGATGATGTGGCGGGTTACGCCGAAGTGGATGTGATCACAAAGTGACAGGTGTCTGTATGTAGAGATACAAAAACGGTGTAGCCGAAAGCTTTCAGTAAGCGGAAAGGAATCGTGTAGCATGAGAAAAATGATTGGATGGAATAAAAATAGCTTTCGCTCTCCTTCAGGGGATTTAGGGGTAAAAACATTTTTTACCCCAAGACCCCTAAAAGGATGTGGAATGCCATCGTTTCCGAGAAAAGCAAGTGCAACATTATTTCTTTCCTATTATTTCCATAAAAAAGCAAATAACATGAAAACAGTAAAATCAACTTTAGTAGCAGCATGTGTTGTATTGCTAAGTATCCTTAGCTCTTGCTCTAATGACGACGCACCCGTCTTAGTCCCCAACTCCGCCATAAAAGATATTTATTTTTTAGTAGGGTATGAAGGTAATGTAGGCAAATACTGGAAAAATGGAGTAGCTAC
>MKRS01000516.1 GCA_001897035.1 Bacteroidales bacterium 45-6 | reverse complement strand
CGAGCCACAACGGCCGCATGAGAGGTCATTCCTCCACGGGCCGTGAGAATACCCTGAACCACAGCCATCCCAGCCAAATCTTCGGGAGAAGTTTCAATGCGCACCAGCAATGTTTTCCGGCCTTCTTCGTGCCAGCGGGCGGCATCGTCGGCAAAAAACACAATCTGCCCGGAGGCTGCGCCCGGCGAAGCGGGAAGGCCTTTGGCCAACACTTTCGCCTTCTTTTCTGCAACTTTATTGAATACCGGGTGGAGCAATTCATTCAACTTGTTGGGGTCGATTCGCTTCAACAAGGTTTTTTCATCGATCTTTCCCTCTTTGAGCAAATCCATCGCAATTTTCACCATAGCAGCCCCGGTGCGTTTACCGTTGCGGGTTTGGAGCAGCCAAAGCTTCCCTTCCTGAACGGTGAACTCCATGTCCTGCATGTCGCGGTAATGCTCTTCCAGCTGGTTCTGAATGTCGTCAAGCTGTTTGAAAATTTCGGGCATAGATTCCTCCATGGACGGATATTTGTTTTTACGATCGGCTTCCGAAACTCCAATCAACTTAGCCCAGCGCTGGGAACCAATCTTGGTGATTTGCTGCGGAGTGCGTATGCCTGCAACCACATCCTCGCCTTGTGCATTGATGAGATATTCGCCATTGAAGAGGTTTTCGCCGTTGGAAGCATCCCTGCTGAAGCATACGCCGGTTGCCGAAGTGTTTCCCATATTGCCAAACACCATCGACTGCACATTCACAGCTGTGCCCCAATCATCGGGAATTCCCTCCAACTTGCGGTAGAGAATGGCCCGTTCGTTCATCCACGAATCGAAAACAGCCATGATAGCACCCCACAACTGCGTGTAAACATCTTCTGGAAAATTTTTTCCGGTGCGGTCTTTCACAGCTTTTTTGAACCGAACGACCAAATCTTTCAGGTCTTCGGTGGTAAGTTCATTATCTAATTTGACCCCTCTGTAATTTTTAACATGTTCAATGATTTCTTCAAAAGGATCTATGTCTTCTTTTTTCTGTGGCTTGAGTCCGAGCACCACATCGCCGTACATCTGCACAAAACGGCGGTATGAATCCCACACGAAACGCTCGTTGCCTGTTTTTTCGGAAAGCCCTTTAGCTATTTCGTCGTTGATTCCGAGATTCAGGATGGTGTCCATCATCCCCGGCATAGAAGCACGGGAGCCAGAACGAACAGACACTAGAAGCGGATTCCGAGGATCGCCAAACGTGAACCCGATGTATTTTTCGATGGCTTCGATGGCCTTCTTCACATCGTCTTTCAGCAGTTCGACCACCTTTTCCCGCCCCAGCTCGAAATATTCGGTGCAAACTTCAGTGGTGATTGTAAATCCGGGAGGAACAGGAACGCCGATCAAGCTCATTTCGGCCAAATTGGCCCCTTTACCGCCCAAGAGATTCCTCATCTCCGCATTGCCTTCTGTATGCCCGGCACCGAAAGCATAAACCCTTTTTCTTTCCATGGTAATTAAAAACATTAAGGTTAAACAATTGCTGTATTCATGTCATATTATGTCCAGGTTAGTTGAAATTGGAAGAGCGGAACCATTTCCATCTTCTCATTCCATATTGTAAAATCCGCATTTAAAAAGAGTTTCAAAACTCACCCCTAAATATACATATAATTAAAATAATTATCAGCGTTTGAATGTAATTTTTTCAATCTATTTTTTAGATAACCTCTTCAAGGTCAGCACAGCAAGATAGCACGACAAAACGCTTTAAACGGAAGACCTATCATCAGAAAAAGAAAAGCAGCCAAACAGAAGAATATTGAAAGCAAAAAAGACAAAAATAGAGCAATCGGACAAAACAGAGAAGAGCATAGAAAAACAAAAACCGGGGAACAATCCCGGTTAAAAATGGATAAAAAAACGGCTACTTTTTTTAATCTGTCGTCAAAAAGGATTATTTTCATCCAGCATAATTTAGAATCATCAGAAATTCGTGAAACGAAGCTGGCTTTTCATTCCATTGGCCAAGTCTCACATCACAGAAAAACAGAAACTTAATCGTATGAAAATGAGAAAAATCAGCCTATGTGTAATTGGGTTATTTGCATTCGCCGCCATTGTGTCCGCGCAGGACATATCCCTGCCAACCCCTGTGAAAACAGGCGGAAAACCCTTGATGAACGCTCTCAACGAAAGGAAAAGCATCAAAACTTTTTCCGGCAAGCCGCTCGACCAGCAAAACTTGTCAAACTTGCTTTGGGCAGCATACGGGTTCAACAGAGAAAGCAAAAGGGTGGTTCCTTCGTCTGAAAACAAACAAGAAATCGACGTGTATGTGGCTTTGCCAACGGGCGTTTATTTTTACGACGCCAAGGCAAACGTGCTGAAACTACACCAGGCGGAAGTGCCCAAGGCAAGCATCAGCCAGCCCTCCGTTACCGATGTGGCAGCATTCACCTTGATATATGTGGCCAATGTGGACAAAGCATCCAGCCGAGAATCATGCTACATCGACACCGGCTTTCTGGTGCAAAACGTCTATCTCTATTGCGCCTCGGAAGGCTTCGGAAGCGTGGCGCGCGGATCTTTCAAGGCTCAACAACTCCAGGCAGACTTAAAATTGGGCGCCAATCAGATCGTCACATTGGTCCAAGCCGTGGGAGTTCCTAAATAACGAAATTTCATTTTTTAGCCTTTGGATTGAAACCAAAGGCTAAAAAGTTTACCTTAAACCTATTTCCACGCATTTAAGATTCATTTTAAATAGCAAGTGAGCGAAAGTATAAAAACCACTCATTTACAAACAGATAATACAAGCATCGATGAGCCAGCAATAAAAAAGAAAATATGTTTAAAAAAATACACGAACATGGCAGATTCTTTTTTAAGATTCCTTATCTTTGCACCATATTTAAGATAATATAATTTTGACAGGAAATGAATTCTTTAGAAAAACTTACAGCAGAAAAACTGCTTAGAATCAAGGCAATAAAGCTACAACCATCCAATCCTTTTGTGTGGGCATCGGGATGGAAAGCTCCGATATACTGCGACAACCGTAAGATTTTGTCGTATCCGGCCATCAGACGGTTTGTCAAAATCGAAATGAGCCGTATTATTTTGGAAAAATATCCAGAAGCCGACGCTATTGCCGGAGTTGCCACCGGAGCCATTGCTCCCGGGGCATTGGTGGCCGACTCATTGGGCTTGCCCTTTGTTTACATCCGCTCCACACCCAAAGACCACGGTTTGGAAAACCTGATAGAAGGAGACTTGAAGCCAAAACAAAAGGTGGTTGTGATTGAAGACCTCGTTTCCACCGGCAGCAGCAGCCTGAAGGCCGTGGAAGCTATTCGCCGCG
This sequence comes from Bacteroidales bacterium 45-6, assembly GCA_001897035.1. GTDB lineage: Bacteria > Bacteroidota > Bacteroidia > Bacteroidales > Dysgonomonadaceae > UBA1309. The sequence goes on along the minus strand of MKRS01000516.1, from coordinate 3,912 downwards.
ACGGATCGGAAGTGATCGGGATGATTGCGATATTCTCGTATGAATTTCCTATTGCCGCCGCCAACTTCAAGAAAGAAAAAGTGACCCTGACCACGCTGACAAACTACGACACCGTGCTGTCCGAAGCATTGCGCATCGACTACATCGCCGAGTCGGAATTGGAAACGCTGAAAGAATGGCGCCACGCTCCCGATGAATGGCCAAAGAAGAAGTAAACGATGGCAGAATTCACGAGCGAAGTAAAAGCTATCGCGCACGATAGCCAAACGATTTTTGAGGTTCTTTCCGATTTCAGCAAACTTGAGAAAATTAAAGACAAAATTCCACAAGACAAAATCTCTGATTTTAGTTTTGACAAGGATTATTGTGCATTCTCCATTAGCCCCATCGGGAAGATCAAGTTTGTAGTTGTAGAACGCGAGGCGAACAAAACCGTCAAATTTGCCGCCGAACAGGTTCCCTTCGAAACCAACCTGTGGATTCAACTGAAAGAAAAAGATGCCGAAAGCACCTACATGAAGCTGACCGTAAAAGCTGACTTGAATCCGTTCATCAAACCGATGGTGTCGAAGCCATTGCAGGAAGCATTGGAGAAAATGGCAAACATCCTCAGCACATTGCCTTACAACGAATTATAATTTTTTTTCGATTCTATACTGCATTTCGGATGAAACTTTGGGAAAAAGACATAAAAGTGAACGAGGAAGTGGAAAAGTTCACCATTGGCCGCGACCGTGAATTGGACATATACCTTGCAAAACACGACGTCACAGGTTCGATGGCGCACATCACCATGCTGGAATCTATTGGCCTGCTGGCGAAAGACGAACTCGGCTTGCTTCTCAAAGAGCTCAAAGAAATATACCGATTGGCTGTTGACGGCAAATTCATCATTGAAGAAGGCATCGAAGACGTTCACTCGCAAGTGGAATTGATACTCACACGCAAATTGGGCGATGTGGGTAAGAAGATCCATAGCGGCCGGTCGAGGAACGACCAAGTGCTGCTCGACCTGAAACTTTTCACACGGGAACAGATTGGAGAAATCGCAAGCGATGTTTCGGACTTGATCGACGTGCTGCTTGCCCAAAGCGAAAAATACAAAAACATCCTGATGCCTGGCTACACCCACCTGCAGGTCGCCATGCCGTCTTCATTTGGCTTGTGGTTCGGAGCCTATGCCGAGAGCCTCACGGACGACTTGCAAATGCTGCTGGCTGCATACAGGATCTGCAACCGCAATCCGCTGGGATCTGCCGCCGGATACGGCTCGTCATTCCCTCTCAACCGGACAATGACCACCGAATTGCTGGGCTTCGACTCGATGAACTACAACGTGGTGTATGCCCAGATGGGACGCGGCAAGATGGAAAGAGCCGTTTCGTTTGCCTTGGCATCCATTGCCGGCTCCTTGTCCAAGCTGGCATTCGATGCCTGCATGTTCAACAGCCAGAACTTTGGATTCATCAAGCTTCCGGCACAATTCACCACAGGTTCGAGCATCATGCCGCACAAGAAGAATCCCGACGTTTTTGAATTGACCCGCGCCAAATGCAATAAAATACAAGGACTTCCTATCGAAATCACGCTCATCGCCAACAACCTGCCGTCCGGCTATTTCCGTGATTTGCAGATTATCAAAGAGGTGTTTCTTCCTTCGTTTCAGGAACTGAAAGACTGCTTGGTGATGGTGACACACATGATGGACAAGCTGGAAGTGAACGACCACATCCTGGACGAAGAAAAGTACAAACTGCTTTTCACAGTCGAGGAAGTAAACAAGTTGGTCTTGTCCGGCGTTCCTTTCCGCGATGCATACAAAAAAGTGGGACTCGATGTGGAAAACGGTCAGTTTTCGTACGAAGATCCCGTCCACCACACTCACGAAGGCAGCTTGGGAAACCTTTGCAACAAGCAAATAGCCGAACTTAAGGCGAATATTTTTTCCGAATTTAATTTCGACAAGGCCAGAGAAGCTGAAAAGCAATTGGTGGGGGAATAAGAACAAGTTTTCTTTTGCTCCCAATCAAAACCTGCTTGAATTTGTTATATCTCAAATTTAAGTTACCTTTGCCTGTATGAGACGAAAAGACGGAGTATTCAATAAGCTGGTTAATTTGACAAAAGAGCACAAGAACCATCTGCACATTCTGGAAGAGACGATTCCCGTGAGCGAGCAGTTTGAGTATTTCAACTTTTCCAAAAAGCTACGCGAAAACGAAACCCCATACATCGACCGGAATTACCTTATCTCGTTGCTGTTTACTCCCGAATTATCCATCGAAGAAAAGCGAAAATACCTCTCGCTGCTGGCAGGGATTGCCGATGTGGCCGCGTACCGTGCCATCGAAACCTATCACAGCAGCCCGCTTGAACCGGAATTGGCTAACTGGTCGGCAATGGCATTGGTGGAAAGCCGCATCCTATTGAACACAGACCTCACAGGAGAACAGCAGATATTTGTTTCCACAGGATTGGGCGGCCACAGCGGCAAGTTGCGCTATTTCTTTGTGGTGGCAAGCAAGGGCAACCGGCCTTTCACCTCGCTTCAAAGCGAAATCATTGAACGGGAATTTCGCTTCCAATTTAATTTGACAGGCATTGAGATTGAAAAAGAGGAAAAGGAAGCGTATTATTTCACCTACCTCGTGCTGGCTGATTTGGCGATAGACATCAAGGAATTGGTGGATGCAACCATAAGGGAATGCAACGAATATGGCCACTTCATCCATCCCGAAAGCATGATAACCAATACCAAGATACTTTCGAAAGAAGACATTGAAAAACACCTTGCTCCGAATGGATCAACTTCAGGCAGTGCGCAATCTATTGAGATTTGATGACGGAATAGCCGATCAGGCTGTCGTAGCGTTGCCCGATGGGACGGTAATAAACCAATGTGAGGTATTCGTTTTCAGTCTGGTAGTAATTTCCTTCTTCTTCGCGGGTTGAGCCACCCCCTTTTTCATCAGTAAAATACATATAATTGTATGCACCCAGCTTGAGAAGCACAGCTTGTTCATACACTTTCTCCGCCTCGTTGTATTTCATCCGGTAATTCTCGCTGAAATTGCCATAGGAAAAATCTCCCGCCAAATAGAGCGGCTGCTGCAAAGGGTAGTCAGCCTTCAAGCTAAAATTCACCCAAACATAATCGGCATCCACATCGGAATCGGCTCCGTCGTAATTTCGAATGAAGAACCGGCCATCCTGATCCTGGTCGTAGATGTAGGATAAGCCGGAACGAGGCCGATCCGGATTGATCCAAGCCACATATTTCTGATTCAGGAAGCGAAAGCGTTCCACGTTCATCCCACCCGACTTAGTGCTCACAAATTCAAAGCGGCGGTATTCATTCCCCGCATCGAAGATCAACTTCGGATTGTGTTCGTATATCAGCCGTCCGCTATTCAAGAAAGTTGGCTTAATGTCAGCTTTCAGATTGTCCCTGCGGCGGTTTTGCATTACAATCGTCTTTATATCCACATACGGGTCGCGGATTTGCAAATTAAGAGGATCGATGGCCAAGGAAACCTGCTGAAATTCCTTGTTCATCCCAAGATCGGTGTTGCTCGTCACTCCGGAAGAAACATTCACCTGCTTGTCCAATACATAGAAACAAGCCGTAAGCACCACATTCGAAGGATTGTCCTCCTCATACACCTGAAGCACGTAATTTCCAGGAAGCTTCAATCTTGCATTGTCGTTCGGAAACTGAATCCTGTAGTTCACATAATCCACAGTTGTGGACTGCGAGTTGGCATAGTCATCCACTAAGTTGTCGTTGAAACCATCCAGATACTCAATTTCGAGCAAGCCGGAAGGCATCCAGTCTGCATTGCAATGGATCAGCTTGTAGCGAAATCGTTCGGGGCTGGAAGTGTTTGTCCGATCAAAACTCACCACAAGGTA